>NZ_JAWDID010000013.1:0-134279 GCF_032464875.1 Allobosea rubneri | reverse complement strand
CGAAATCCCCATAGCGCACGGCCCTGGGCCGCGGCTTCCTCCCCTGGAGGCTTTCGAACACCGGCCCTCAGCCCGGTCCGAACCCATGCGCATGGGCCGGCATCCGAAACCCTTCACAAAAGCGGACTTTGGGTCTTGGCCAAAAAGCGGACCTCGTAGCGCTAGAAGCGTTGCCAATAGCCAACCACGAGATGTCTGTCCTTCACCATCCCCCTGTCTCGCCGGAGGAAGGCACGTATCTCCCGAGCCGAGCGCTTCTCGCAGCCGACCAGGACGTAAGGGGCGCCGCACTTTGGCCAGGCAAGCGATCGGATCGCCGTTTCGAGCAGGCTCGTTGTGCCGGCCGGAGCACCGTTGCGCGGCAGCCAGTGGACATCGAGATGAGCCCTGGTGGAGATCATCTGGCATTCTTCCAGATTGGGCACTTCCAGCAGGATCGTGGCACGAGCCTTCGCCGGCAGCTCCTCGGCGATCCGTGCGATCGCCGGCAGCGCGGTTTCATCCCCGGCGAGCAGATACCAATCCGCGGCCGGCAGCTCGCCTCCCGATGGCCCGATGAGGCCGATCGGATCGCCGGCGCGGGCGGTCCTCGCCCACGTCGCCCCCGGCGAATCTCCGTGCAGGACGACGTCGATGTCGAGCTCGCTCGCCTCGCGGTCGATGCGTCGGATCGAATAGGTTCGCCGGGCGAGCTCGTCGCCTCCCACCGGCCAGATCACACGGCCATCCTCGCCGACGCGCGGCCAGACCGGCATTCTGCCTGAGGGCGGGATCAGCACGGAGACGTGCATTCCGTCGCGCTCGAAATGGGAGATGTCGTCGCAGGCCAGGGTGATACGCCGCATCGACGGCGTGATGTTCCGGGCGCGCGCGACCGAGACCGCCTTGAAGGACGGGATCTCGCGCTCAGCTGCTCCGGCGCCTGCCCAGAGAAGCGAGGGCCGATCGTCCTGCGACAGCGAGAGCAGCCGCTCAGCGAGAGCGGCCCTGAGCGCGAACAGGGCATGCTGGCTCGAGGCGTCGATGCGAATGGCGAGCGCATCTGCGCCGGCCGTCAGCGCGACACTCCCTGCCCGCGTCTCCAGGCGACAGGACGGCGCGGAGCCAACGACGGTTGAGTACTCGGCGAAGACGCTTATGAGCTTGCGAAGCATGAGTTCCGGCTCCTTCAGCGCCACATGCGCCGTCGTCGTCAGCATCGGAGCTGCAGACATCGTCACCGGTCTCCATCCCGGGCAGGTCGTCCCAGCCCGGCTGCGATCGCGCCAGCGGCGTGCGTCGAGGGCGAACGGGCGAGCAGGACAACGAAAAGCAGGCCGCCGACCAGAGTCGCGATCAGGCCGGATGGAATCTGCCAGGGGTAGGCCGCGACCCGCCCCAGCCAGTCCGCCAGCACCATGATCGTAGCCCCCAGCAAAGTGCCGGCGACGATTTGCTCGAGCGGACGCCGAAAGCCGAGCTGACGCGCAAGGTGCGGCGCAAGCAGCCCGACGAAGCTCAAGGGTCCGACGATCATCGTCGCCGTTGCGGTGGCGATGGCTGCGACGAGCAGTACCAGCATGCGCGCGGCAGATATCGGCACGCCGAGCATGCGCTCGACCGGTTCGCCGAGCGGCATGATCAGGAGCCAGCGCGCCAGCAATGGCGAAAGCACAAGCAGAGAGAATGCGGTCACGGCCGCGAATTCGGCTTCCGCGAGCGTGGTCCGGTAGGTCGAGCCGGTCATCCAGCTCAGCAGGAAGACGATCCTCGGATCTCCCTTGGTCATCAGGATCGCCAGAGCCGCCGAGGACAGCACCGAGAGCGCGATCCCTCCGAGCAGGATGTGCTCGGAGGAGAATTTGCCGGAGCGGCCGATGAGGACGAGGCAGGTCAGAGCAAGAGCGGCCCCGCCCATGGCCGCGAGCCAGGCTCCGTCGAGCCCAGGCATCAGCAGCATCAAGCCCGCGACGCCGAGACAGGCTCCCGACGAAATGCCGAGCACTTCGGGGGATGCCAGGGGGTTGGCGGTCCAGCGCTGCAGCAGCGTTCCCGCCAGTGCCAGCATTCCGCCAGCCGCAGCGGCGGCGAGGACACGTGGCAGGCGCAAGGTCACGAAAGCCGACGAAAAGCCATCCAGTCGAAAGCCGTGCCAGGCATCGCCGCCACGGCCGAGTAGCAGCGCCAGCAGACCGATCGCGAGCAGGACGGGGACGCCGGCCAACAGCAGCTTCGGCCGCGGGCCCGTCTCCAAAGACGCTTCCGCGGATGCCTGCCTCCCGGGCAAAGACGATGGCCGCAACCGCGACAGCAGAAGCAGGATGAGAGGCGCGCCGAGGGCCGCGGTGGCGACTCCCGCGGGAATCGGCTGCGCCGTCGGCAGAAGCATGACGACGGCATCTGCAAAGGTAAGCAGCAAGGCGCCGAATACCGAGGCCAGAACGAGACGATGAGCGAGCAGCCTCGCCCCGACCAACCTGGCGAGAGCCGGCGCTCCGAGACCGACGAAACCGAGGACGCCCACGCTTGCGACGACGATGGCGCTCAGCGCCGTGGCGAGGGACAGCGCGGCCCAGCGAATGGCCCCGGCCGGCATTCCCAGGGCCTGGCTGCCGTCATCGCCGAGTTCGAGCAGCGTCAGCGGGCGTAGCAGCAGGGTCGCGAGTACCGCCGCCGTCGCCAGCGCGACCGTAAAGCGCAGGGGCGTGTTCCAGCCGATCTGAGCGAGTGACCCGCTCTGCCAGATGAAGATCTCGGTGAGGTAGTCATGGTTCAGCAGGACGAACAAGGCGGCCAGCGCCCCGCACAGCAGGCTGACCAGCAGGCCAGCAATGATCATGGTCAGGGGCGACGCAGCCCCGCCCGACAGCGAGAACACGGCCAGCATCGCAAGCCCGGCTCCCAGCAGCGCAACCCATTCACGCCCGGACTCGAACAGCCAGGGTGCCCAGAGCGTCGCACCCGTCAGCGCCAGATACGCCCCGGCGGAGATGCCGAGGGTCGTCGGTTCGGCGAGCGGGTTCTGCAGGGCATGCTGGAAAAGGGTCGCAGCAAGCCCCAGGGCGGCCCCCGCCAGCAAGCCAGTCGCCATGCGCGGCAGGAGGAGCTCCCGGATCAGCAGGGTGCGATGGCCCGGGTCGCCGCCGCCAGTCCAGGCGCCGGCGAGAACCCAGAGGTTGAGGGCGATCGCCAGAAGCCCGATCGAGGCTAACGCCGGAACAAGCCAGCGGGGCCTCGTCCAATCGATCAAACCGTGCTCAACCATGACCAGCGCCGCCACCTGACATTCTGTCAGTCACGATGCCGGCGAAGCGCAGTGCTGTCGGTGCGCCGGCAAATGGCCAGACCGCCGCGATCGGGCGGACGCGTGCAGCCGCGACGGCGGGCAGCGCGCGCCAGATCGAATTCGCCCGCAGGCGCTGCAGCGCCACCTGCGTGCGGTGCCCCTGATCCATATACAGCAACCAGAAGTCAGGCAGCTCCAGGAGGCGCTCGATACCGATCGTGATGCGGCCGAAAACCGGCATCGCCCCCGTCCAGGCGTTCTCGAGGCCGAGCCGATCCAGCACGTCGCCGAGCAGGCTTCCCTTGCCGTAGATGGTGATCCGCATCCCGTCGGTGAGCAGGACCGCGAGGAGAACAGCCGGCCGCCGCGTCGCCTGCAGCCGCTTTCTGCTCTGCTCGAAGCCGTGCTCGAGCCGGCTTTCGAAGGCTGCCCCGACTTCCTCGACGCCGAACTCCCGCGCGAGCGCCCGCATCTTGGCGAGCGCGTTGCTCAAGGGCGTGCGGTTGCTTTCGAAGACGGAGAAGATCTGAACCGGAGCGATCCGCGCCAGCGTCTGGCGCAGGGCGACCTGCCAGCCCGAGACCAGGATCAGGTCGGGGCGCAACTCCAGCAGGCGTTCGAGGTTGGGCTCCTCCGGCATGCCGAGATCGGCCACCGTCGGCGGCAATGCCGGCTCCGTCGACCATTGCCGGTAGAGCCCAGTGTTTGCGACCGCCACCGGCTCGATTCCCAAAGCAAGGAGGCTCTCGGCGGCTGCCCAATCGATCGCAGCGACGCGTACCGAGCGACTCGCGGGCTGCGCGACGGCGCCGGGAGCCAGGCAGAAGCCGCCGAGCGAGCCCAGAAGGGCTCGCCGTGTCGTCATCGCGCCACCAGCGACGTAGGCCGCCGAGTGCATCGTCACCAGGTGTAGGAGAGCTTTGCCGTCACCGTCCTGCCGGCTCCGTAGAAGCAGGCGCTGGTTGCGGCGCAGGTCGTCAGATACTCCTTGTCGAAGAGATTGGTCGCATTGACCGAGACGGTCGCGCCCTTGAGCTGCGGGCTCAGCCTGGCGAGGTCATAGCGCACGGCCGCGTCGACCAGCGTGTAGGACGGCACCCGCAGCAGGTTGTCGCCGTCGCCATAGGACGAGCCGGTGTAGCGCACGCCGGCGGCAAGGCCGAGCCCGTCGAACGCCCCGTAGCGGAAGGTGTAGTCCAGCCAGAGCGAGGCCTGATGCTGCGGGACCAGTGGCTGGCGCTTGCCGAGATTGCTCGTATTGCTGCGCGTCACCTCGGTGTCGAGATAGGCATAAGAGCCGATCACGTCGAGGCCGTCGGTCAGGCTGGCCCGCGCTTCCAGTTCAAGACCGCGAACCTTCACCTCGCCGGTCTGCGTGTTGAAGTTGCCGCACGTCCCCGGATAGCGCACGCAGTTGCGGTGTTCCATGTCGGGCGTGAGCACATTGGTCTGCTTGAGCTGGAAGACAGAGGCGGTGAAGAGCCCCTTGAACCAGGTCGGCTGGTACTTGATGCCGGCTTCGTACTGCTCGCCCTCGGTCGGCTCGAACGGCACGCCGCCATAGCCGGAGCCGCTAACCGGCTGGAACGAGGTCGAGTAGCTGATGTAGGGCGCAAACCCGGAATCGAAGAGATAGGTCAACCCGACGCGGCCGGTCAGCGCCGCATCGTCGATCTTGGTGTCGCGCCGCGTCAGCCGGTTGAAGTTGTTGCCGGAGACCCAGTCCTGGCGCAGGCCGAGCGTCAGAAGGAAGCGCTCGAAGCGGATCTGGTCCTGGGCGTAGAGCCCAAGTTGCGACTGGCGCTCGGAGGAATCCGCCGCCTTCGTGCCGAGCACCGAGTAGTTGCCGTAGACCGGCGTGAAGATGTCGATCGGCGAGGAAAGTCCGCCATAGACGGTCTGGTCGAGCAGCGAACGGCGATAGTCGAGCCCGAGCAGCAGGTCGTGCTTCAGGGGGCCGGTTTCGAAGCGCGCTTCCATCTGGTTGTCGACGGTAAAGTAGCGCTGGCGCCGATCGACATCCCATTGGAAGCGGTTCAGCGAGCGGTAATTGCTCGGCAGGCCGGTCGCCGGATTGATGCTCAGTCCGATGCCGTAGATGGAATCGCCCTGCTTCACGTCCGCCTCGGCATAGCGAAGGTTCTGGCGCACCACGAGGTTCTGGTCGAACTTGTGCTCGAACAGGTAGCCGATCGCGTAGAAGTCGCGCTTGAAGCGGTCATGGTCGGGCTCGCCGACATTGGTTCCGCGCCGGATCTTGCCGAACGGGTTCTGATAGAGCGTGCCCCAGGCGGGATAGTACATGACCGAGATGCCGGCATCGTCGCGCTGGTACTGGCCGAGCACCGTCAGGCTGGTCGCGTCATTGGGCCGCCAGGTGAAGCTCGGCGCGATGAAGACGCGATCGTCCTTCGCGTAGTCGATCTGCGTGTCGCCGCCGCGCACCACGCCCGTCAGGCGGTAGAGCAAGGTCTTGTCCGCATTGGCCGGCCCCGACAGATCGAAGGCGCCCTGCAATTGCTGGAAGCTGCCATATTGCAGCTCGATCTGCCGCAGCGGCTCTGTCGTCGGCCGCTTGCTCACCATGTTGACGATGCCGCCCGGTGCATTCTGGCCGAACAGGACCGAGGACGGGCCGCGCAGCACCTCGATCCGCTCGAGCCCATAGGGCTCCGCCCGGGCGCCCTGGCCGGCAGCGCCATAGGGCAGCATCATGCCGTCCAGATAGTAGTTCGGCTCGAAGCCGCGCAGATAGATCTTGTCGCGCTCCGTTCCGGGACCGAGAACCTCGGCGATCGCTCCCGGCGTGTAGCGCACGCTCTGCTCGATATTGGTCGCGCCCTGGCGCGAGATCTGGTCCCGGGTGATCACCGACAGGGATTGCGGGATCTCGAGGATGGAGGCGTTGGTCTTGGTGCCGGTCGCGCTACGGGTGGCGACGATGCCCTGCACCGGCCCCCAGGCGTTCTCGCCATCGACGTCGATCGTATCGAGCAGCATCGAGCCTTCGGACGCCGAGCTCGAGGTGAACGCTGCCGCCGGATCGGTGATCGTGACGCTGTTGCCGCTCGTGAAGCGATGGCTGAGCCCCGTCCCGGCGAGCAGGCGGCTGAGTGCCGCCTCGGGTGGCAAGGTGCCGGACACGCCCGGGCTCTTCTTGCCGGCGACGAGGCTGGAACGGAAGAGCAGCCTGAGGCCGGCGCGGTCGGCAAATTGCGTCAGCGCGCCACCGAGATCCTGCGAAGCGATGTTGAATGCCATTGGCTGAGAGATGCCGCGCTGCGCTGCCGCGGTCTGAGCAAGGGCTGGCACTGTCAGGCCAGCAGCGAGCCCTCCAGCGAGATAAATTGCGGCCGATCCGAGGAGAACCGCCTCGATCGAACGCCTCGTCCTGAAGCCGCGCCCCCGGCTTGTCGCCCCGTCGCCCATGAATACCGCCTGTCCGTTCCTGTCGCGCATCGAGAACGTCGGCGGCGGCTTTCGATGCGCTTTGCCAAGGTCCTCGGTTTCAAGGACGAAGCGACCTCAGCGATCTTGCACCGCAAGGCGGAAGAAAAATCGAGAATCCACGTAAATAATTGTATTTGAATGATAAAATCTACACTCCAGCGCCGTGCAGCACGGTCACCAGCGGCAGGCGCAGGGCACGTACAGGCAGGGTTTCCTCGATCGTCCTCAGGATCGCCTCGGGATCACCGAGGTCGAACACCCCCGTCACCTCGAGCGTGCGCAGCCGGCTACCGGCGATGATGATCGTCCCGCTGCGATAGCGCTCGATCTCGGCGACGACACCGCCGAGCGGCCTGCGGTTGAAGATGAGCTTGCCGCGCCGCCAGGCCGTCTCGATGTCGGCGTCGACCGCCTGGGGAGTGGAAAGGCGGCCGCTCGCAGCATAGCGAACGCGCTGGTCAGCCCGCACGACGACGGCTTCGGTGGCCGATGCGGCGCCTGTCACTTCCACGACGCCTTCGAGCACCGTCACCACGGTCTCTCCGGGGCGGATGTCAATGTTGAAGGCCGTTCCCACTGCCCGCGTCCGGCCGCCACTGGCGTCCACGACGAACGGTCGCGAAGGATCGGGCCTGACGGTGAAGGTCGCCTCGCCGGCGAGCAGCCGTAGCGCACGCTTCCCTTCACCAAAATTGACGGAGAGTGCCGTACCCGCATTGAGCAGCACCGACGAGCCGTCGGGCAGCATGACGGTCCGCCGCTCGCCCGTGCCCGTGACGTGGTCGGCGAAACCGCGAAAGCTCAAGGCGCCGGACTGGCCGAGCGCCCAGCCTCCCGCGACGAGCACGCCTCCCCCCACCACCGCGCGGCGGGTCAGCTTCGCGCGCGATGCCTTGCGCTCCGATGTCCTCGCCCGAGCGCCTGCGATGCCCACGCCGTGCCAGATAGCCTCGGCTTCGCGCGCCGCCAGTTCGTGAGCGGCGCTACGGGTACGCCATTCTGCGAAGGAGGCGCGGTCCTGGTCGGTCGCACGGCCGGAATTGAGCGCGACGAGCCAGTCGATCGCCTCGTCGCTCAGGGCGACATCCGGCACTCCCTGCTGGTCGGGGGCGTTCTTCAACCGATTTTCATCCCGTGGCGGCGCTGACATTCGTGCATGCGGTGCGAGAGCACCTCACTGATCAAGACGATGCGAGATCGCAAAACATGCACTCGGTTCGGAAAAACTAGAGCAGGCCGCGGAAATGATCGCGGCAATGACGCAGCGCCTGGGCCAGGTAGCGAGCGACCATGCTCTCCGAAACGCCCAGCCGGCCCGCGATATCGCGATGAGACATGCCGTCGCAACGATTCATCAGCAGCGCTGCCCGCGGTTTGGCAGGGAGCTGCATCAGCGCCCGCGTCAGCTGGCGCAGCTGGTCGCGATCGATCGCGAAGGTTTCCGGTGACGGATAGCTGTCCGCCAGGGCTTCCAGCAGCACGTCATCGTTGATGCAGCGCGAGCTGTGCCGCTTCTCCCTCCGCGCCAGGTCGATCGCGATGTTGCCGGCCATGCGCAGAATGAAGGCCTGCCGGTCATGGATAACGCCCGACTGCGTCTTGAGACCCGCTAGCCTCAGCCAGGTTTCCTGCAGCGCATCCTCGGCGAGTTCGAGCGAACCGGTATGCCTGCGCAGCAACCCGCGCAGGACTTTCCACTGCCGGAGATAGACCGACATGAGCTCATTCTCGTCATCGAGCTTCGTGGTTGTCGTCATCACCGGGGGTAAAATGCGGGTCCTCAATCGAATGCCCGCGACGGCCCGAGGCCCGCGAGCACGTCCCCCTGATAGATCGATCAAAAAATCGATGCAATCTCAATGATTTACATTGATTCTAAGTATAGAAACTCATGCAGTGACCTTCACGCTCTACGTTTTGATTTCTCTCATCTTTTTGAGCGGAGATCCCGACTGAACCCATAGGCCGAGATGCGATGTGCCGCGTTTTCGAGAGCATTGCACCTGGGTCGAGCCGCGTCAGACCGCCGGTCGATCAAGCGACAGATGGCCTGCCAACATTTCGCCTGACATTGGCGCCGCCTACGGATTCGCGTCAGCGCCAGCAGCGGACGCAGGCTCATCTCCCGGCGCCGGACATGCTCGGAAGCAGTGACCTATACCACCAGCCAAGCTCGCTTTAACCAAGCCTCGGACCAGCCGCGCTCACCACGCAAAGCCAAAGCAGTTGATCGACAGACTGCAAAGGCACAGGTCGTGCACCCGAGGAGAGGAGATCCTTCGAGGTTCTCGCCTCCGCACGGCTACCGCTCGCGGAACATGCGTGCGGCGTGGTCGGTGAGAGGTTTGAACAGGTAGGACAGAGCGGTCCGTTCCTCGGTCGAGATGAAGACCTCGACGGGCATGCCTGGGAGCAGGCGCCGGTCACCGAGTGCGATTGCGGCATCCTCGATGTGGATCTCTCCGACATAGAAACTCTGGCCCGAAGCGGAGTCCTTGCTGGTGGCCGGCGAGATATGGACGAGCTTGCCGGAGACCTCAGGGGTGGTGTTGCGGTTGAAGGCCGAGAAGCGCATGCGTGCGCTTTGCCCGACATGGACCTGATCGATGTCGGCGGGTGCGACCCGGACCTCCACGGTCAGCTTCGCTTCCGTCGGGACAACGGTCGCCAGGCGCGCGGCAGGCGTGATCACCCCGCCAACGGTGTAGATCGTCAGTTCGTTGACGATGCCGGCGACCGGCGCGCGGATTTCCATGCGCGCAAGCCTGTCCTCGTTGGCGATCCGGCGCTCCGACAGCTCCGAGAGCTTGGCCTCCACGAGCCGCAATTCGCGCTGGGCCTCGGTTCGCGCGGTGTCGTCGATCGCGATGATCTGCAGGCGGGCATCGCCGATGCGTAGCTTGGCGCGGGCGAGCGTCGCCTCGATCTCGCCGCGCTCGCCCAGCAGCCGGGCCCATTCGCGGTTGATGTTGAAGACCTTCACCCCGTCGATGAAGCCCTTTTGGTGAAGCATCAGATACTTGTTCCGCTCGAGATCCACGAGGCGGAGTTCCTCGGCCTTGGCGACCTGGCGTGCTTCCAGGCCGCGGATTTCCTCGCCGGATTGCACGATCGAAATCTCGAGCTGTTCCTTGCGGCTGTCGCGATTGGCCTTGTTGCCGGCGAAAAGCCGGGTCTCGCCCTCGATGATGCGGCTCCCTTCATCGGAGAGTTTCGCGATCTCGGGGGAGTAGGCCATGCTCGACAGGTTATCGCGTTCGGCGAGAAGCCTCGCCTGGCGGCCGAGGTTCTCGGCGAGCTGCGAACGGATGATCGAGAGCTCGGCGCGAGTCTGGACATCGTCGAGGCGGATCAGAATCTGGCCTTCCTCGACATGGTCGCCCTGGCGCACCGAGATCGCCTGGACGATGCCGCCGTCGCGATGCTGCACCTCCTTGAGGTTCTGGTCGATCTTGACCGCCCCCTGGGTGACGACGGCGCCATTGAGCCCTGCCGACGCGGCCCAGCCGCCGAAGCCGAGCACGAGCAGGAGCGCGAGAGTCGAACCGACGAGGACATGGCCGCGCAGCTCGAAACTCGTGCGGCTTTCCGGGGCTTGCCTGCCCGCCTTCCCGGAGGCTGAGGCAAAATCGTGGTTGAAGGCGTTCATCGGCATCATCCCTTGCCGGTCATCCGGCCCGTTGCGCCTCAGACGTAGTAGAGCGTGTGGTTGCCGCAGATCTCGATCGAGAAGTCCTTGGCGTCTTCCCGATCGACATAGACGTCGACATAGGTGCGTTCGTCCTCACCGACCTTCTCGATGCGGAAGCGGAAGGGACGGTTGTCACCGTCGTCGCCATAGGCCTGGCCGAAGCGATCGGCTTCACCGTCACGGCAATCTTCATCGTTGTCATCATCATCGCGGCGCAGGCCGAGCTCGTACTGCTTGACGACGATGCGATCGCCGGCCTCGAGATCGAGGATCTGGTGCACTAGATCCTCCGTCTCGTCCTCGTCCTCCATCATGAAGACGAAGCGGTCATCGCCCTTTCCGCCCTTCAGCGAGACAGATTTCGCGCCGACGATCAGGCAGTCCTCGCCCTCGCCGCCGAGGATTGTCTCGAAATCGATCACCGTGTCGGAGCCGATCTCGATGCCGACGGCGGTGCCGCGCTTCAGATCGACGGTGACGCCCTTTTCTGTGTGGGAGAGATCGAGCGTGTCCCGCCCCTCTTCGCCGTCATAATGGTCGGCGGCCGCGTCGCTCGTCGCCACGATCCAGTCGTCGTCCGGCCCGCCCTCGACACGATCCTTGTCCGGCCCGCCATCGAGCATGTCCTTGCCGGCTTTGCCCTGCAGCAGGTCTTTGCCCTCCTCGCCGAAGATGCGGTCATTGCCATCGCTGGTGGTGATCCGGTCATTGCCCGGCCCGGCCCGGACGACGTGGTCACCTTCGCCAAGGTCCACCTGATCGCAGCCGTCGCCGGCGAGCACGGTGTTGTCGCCACCGCTGGCCGTGATGGTGTCGTCGCCTGCGCCCGCATCGATGACGTTGTCGCCGGAGCCACCATCGACGACGTCATCGCCTTCGCCAGCGTCGATGATGTCGTCTCCGTCTCCGCCGGCGATCACGTCGCGGCCGGCGCCACCGAAGATGGTATCGTTGCCGTCACCGCCATGGAGGTGGTCATTGCCGGCGCCGCCATGGATGACGTCGTTCCCCGCGCCGCCGAAGACGATGTCGTCACCAGCCCCGGCATCGATCCTGTCGTGACCGGCGCCGCCGAAGATGTGGTCGTTGCCGGCGCCGCCGACCACGATGTCGCTGCCGCCGCGTGCGTCGATCAGGTCGTCGCCGCCGAGCCCCTCGATCCGGTCCGCGCAGTCGCTGCCGAGTAGCAGGTCGTCGCCGTCAGTGCCGGTAACGTTGAGGAATTCGAGCACGCGCAGCGTCGCCGTCTGCTGCACGGAGGCCTCGCCGTCGCTGACCCAGTAGCTCAGCGTCACCGTGCCGAACCAATCGACCGGCGGCTTGAAGACCCAGCCGCCTTCGCTGGCGGTGAGCTGGCCATGGGATGCGCGCAGCCCGGCGATGGCCAGCGGGTCGGCATCGGCGTCGGTTGCGCCCGCGAGCAAGGCGAGACTGGCGATCAGGAGGGTCTGGCAGCCGCCGATATCCGCCAGCTGGATGGGGCCCGACAGGCGCGGTGCGCGATTGCGCGGCTCTTCGGAAGGCGGCGCACCATCGTCGTCACCATCGCCTGGTTTCGGCACCGGCCCCGGCACTGCTGGGCCGGCTGCGGATGAGCCTGGGGGCGTGACCGAATGAGGGCCTTCGGGAGCTGGCTCGGATGCCGTTCCAGCCGAACCCGGCACAAGCTTCATTCCGTCCCGAGGAGAGGCCGAACCGTCGCCGGTGATGGCGCTGGAGGAAAGGCCGCGTCCGCCATTGTCGTTGTTCGCCGAGAAGCCGGGGCCGGCATCGATGATCGGCGAGGGATAGCGCGATAGAGGCAGTTGATCGTAGTCGATCAGCCGGGACTCGATGTTGAGGAAGTCCGGCAGGCCGGGAACGCCGAACGCGGGTCCGCCCGATCCGATCGCCTTGTCGGCGGGAGCCTCCACCGAACCGGTCTCGTCGACCTCTTCGCCCGATGTCGGTGGCGTTTCGCCGCTCTCGGCCAGGGCCGGTTTCCCGGCGGATTCGCCGGCTCCGGCGTCCGCCTGCGCGGGGGCCGCATCGGTGCTAGCCTGTCCTGGAACGAGGCTTTTGAGATAGAGCGCCGCCGCGCTAAGCGCGAGCGCGAGAATGCGGGGCCAGCGGGAGGTCGACGGCGCATCGACTTGCAATTTGCGGTAGAGCTGCGCGGCTTCGGGAGCCTGCGGCTCCTCTGGCCGTTTCGCCTTGATCGAGATCATGCCGGGACCCTCCCTTGCAGGATGGTCGGCTGCTCACCGAAGCCGACGGCGCGCGGCATGGTCGCTACGCGTTCGGCGGCCGCAGGGTTGGGAGCACTCGCTGCTGCCCGCGGCTGGGCCGGCGGGAGGATTTTGTCGCGCGGACCGAAGGCGACGAGCCTGCCCGCCTGGATCAGGCCGATATCGTCTACCGCTTGGAGCGCGCTCGGGCGGTGGGCGACGATGACGACAATGCCGCCACGCGCCTTCACCTGCTCGATTGCGGCCGTCAGCGCCGTCTCGCCCTCGCTGTCGAGATTGGAGTTCGGCTCGTCCATGACCAGCAGGAAAGGGTTGCCGTAGAGCGCGCGGGCGAGCCCGATGCGCTGGCGTTGCCCGGCCGAAAGCGCCGTCCCCTGCGGACCGATCTGGGTGGTGTAGCCCTGCGGCAGACGCAGGATCATTTCGTGGATGCCGGCTGCCATGGCCGCCTCGACGACCTTAGCCGGGTCAACCCGCTCGGCCAGCCGGGAGATATTCTCCTCGACAGTGGCGTCGAGCAGCGCGACTTCCTGCGGCAGGTAGCCGAGATGGCGGCCGATCGACTCTTCCGGCCATTGCTCCAGCTCGGCTTCGTCGAGGCGCACTGCGCCACGCAGGACCGGCCAGATGCCGGTGATCGCCCGAACCAGTGTGGTCTTGCCGCCGCCGCTCGGGCCGATGATGCCGACGGCCCTGCCGGCCTGGATGTCGAAACTCGCCTCGCTCAACAGGACCTGGCCGCTGCCGGGCGCCGCGACGGTGATCTTGTCGACCTTCAGCGACCGGTGCGGTGCCGGCAGTTCCATCGGCTCGACCGCCTTGCTCAGCGCGGTCATGGTTTCGCGCAGGCGCTGGAAGGCCATGCGCGCGGCGACGAAAGGCTTCCAGTTGGCGATAGCCTGGTCGACCGGCGCCAGTGCGCGCGCGGAGGCGACCGAGGCGGCGATGATCGCGCCGGCCGAGAGCTCGCCCTTGATGGTGAGGTAGGCGCCGAGCCCCAGGATCGCCGATTGCAGCACCATGCGCAGCACGCGCGAGACCGCGCCGAAGGTGCCGCCGAGATCGCTGGACCGGGTCTGCAGCAGGAGATGCTCGCGATTGACCTCGTCGAAGCGCTCGACGGCCCGCGGCGCGAAGCCCATCGCCTTCAGCACCTCGGCGTTGCGGGCGTTGCTGTCGGCGATGGCGCCGCGCGCGATTGCCGCCTGCCTTGTGTCGTTGTTGATGCGGCGGACCATCACCTCGCTGAGCAGGGTCAGCAGCGTCAGCAAGACAGCGCCGGCCAGGGTCAGCCCGCCGAGCCATGGATGCAGGAAATAGACGAAGGCGAGATAGAGCGGAATCCACGGCAGGTCGAATAGCGCGCCCGGCCCTTGCCCGCTCAAGAAGCTGCGTACCGTATCGACGTCGCGGCCGCGCTCCATCGCTTCGGACGTCGAGAAGCCCAGGCGCGGCATGTCGACGGTGACGCGGTGCGCGACCGGTGCGATCTCCTGGTCGAAGCGCGCGCCGACCCGCACCAGCACCTGCGAGCGGATGACGTCGAAGCAGCCCTGGAAGAGATAGAGACCGATGGCCAGCGTCGAGAGCGCGACGAGGGTCTGGATGCTGCCGCTGGTCAGCGCCCGGTCATAGACCTGCATCATGTAGAAGGAACCGGTCAGCGCCAGCAGGTTGATCAGGCCCGAGACCGCGAACAGGAAGAACACGATTCCGCGCAGGCCGCGGGTGAGCCGGGCGGCGTCGCGCTTGCGGGCGCTGGAGAGCGTCTTGGACGGTGCCATCATTGGCCCCCGGTGAATTGCGAATGGAGAGGGATCGGGCGGGCCACCGGCCCGCCCGCCGCCGGTTCGATCAGACGATGAAGCTGTTGGCGGTCAGGTTGTGACTGCCCTTCAGGTTGATCTGGAACTCAGCGTCCGTCGCCGCATCGACGCTGCCCTTGACGATCGTGTACTCGCCGTCTGCCCTCGTCTCGTAGGTGACCGAGAGCTGGGCCGAGGCGGTGAAGCCTCCGCCATTCACCAGGGTGAAGCTCTGGTTGCCGGCCTGACCGGCATTGGCATCGATCGCGCTGAGATCGAGCCGGTCGCCGGGCTGGAAGTCGAGGATGGTGTCGCCATCCGCGCCCGCCGTGCTGAGGAAGCGGAAGGTGTCGTTGCCGGAGCCACCCTCGATCACGTTCACTGCGTTGCTGGCCGTGATCGTGTCGTTGCCCGAGCCGGTGCTGACATTCTCGATGCTCCACAGCGTGTCGCTGCCGCTCTGGCTGCTCGCCGCGCTGCCGCGCCCGAGCAGGCCATTGCCGAGATCGACGGCGAGATTGGCCGTTATGGCGGAGAAGTCGAGCGTGTCCGAGCCGGCGCCGCCATCGATCTCGTCACCGAAATAGGTGTCGTCGCCATCCCCGGCCGCGCCGATGATGAGGTCGGCCCCGGCACCGGCCACGACGGTGTCGTTGCCGGTTCCGGCGTCGATCAGGTCGTTGTCGGCGCCGCCGAAGATCCGGTCGTTGCCGGCCTCGCCATAGAGCATGTCAGCGCCGCCGCCGCCGAAGAGCTGATCGTCACCCGATCCGGCGAAGACCATGTCGCGGCCCTCGCCCGCATCGATGAAATCGGCACCGTCGCCGGCCGAGAACGCATCGGCGCCACCAAGGCCGGTCAGGGTGTCGTCGCCGCCGAGGCCGACGAGATTGTCGGCAGCGGCCGTCCCGGTCAGGACATCGGCGGCCGCGGTGCCGGTGCGCAATCCGCTGCCGGTCGCGGGATTCGGCGCCGGTGTGCCCGGACCATCATCGTCCCCGTCATCATCCCCGCCGTCACAGCCGCAGCCGTGATCGTCGTCATCATCGCCGCCGGGGTTCGGCCCTGGCGGATCATCATCGTCGTCATCCTGGTCATCTCCAGGGTAGTTCACGCCGAAATCGGGCATGCCGTGAGGCGCGACGAAGGTGAGGGAATGGCCATCGCCAGTCAGCCTGGTCAGTCCGGTCTCATCGTCGATCGTGACCGCGTAGTCGGCGATCGTCGTGCCGTCCGGCAGCTCGATCACATCCTGCGGCCGCAAGGTGCCGATAATCGTGTCGTTGCCGCCGCCGGTCTTGAACACGATGCGGTGGGCCGAGCGCAGCGACGTGATGTCGATCGTGTCGTCTCCCCCCGTGCCGAGCAGCGTGATCGTGTTCGGCCGCAGGCTGGTCGTGACCGAGAAGTCGCCATACATCTCGAAGGAATCGCCGCCGGCCGCGCCGTTGCCGCTGACGCCGGCACCGTTGACGATGATCTCCTCGATCTCGGTGAGCTCGGCGATGATCGTCTCGGCGCCACCAGCCGCCTGCCGGGTGACGACGATTTCCGCCTCGTCGCTGCCGGCGAAGCCGATGCGGGCTACCGCCTCGTCATAGGTGTAGATGCGGTAGGTTTCGGCCTGGGCATTGCCGATGATCTGGAACAGGTCGCCATTCGCGCCCTCGAGGCCGCCATTGATCGTGTCGGAGCCGTCCCCGACATACCAGATGAAGGTGTCGTCATCGGGACTGCCGGGCTGCGCATTATTGTCGCCGTCTCCGACATCGCTGCCGTTGAGGATGTCGTCGCCGGCGCCGCCGATGATCACATCCGCGCCCGGGCCACCCACGATTGTATCGGCGCCGCTGGTGCCGAACAGGATCGCCGGACCGGTCGGGATGCCGGCCGCGGCGGTCACGATGTCGAGGACAGGCCCGTCGCCGAACTGGATCCTCTCGATACTCGAGAGCGTGTCGACATCGCCGCTGGCGAGATGCGTCACGGTCGCCAGACCCGCCGCATTCAGGCCGAAAGCGTAGTCGCCGACCCGCCCGGCGAACACCGCCCTGTCGGTTCCGGTGCCGCCGTTCAGCGTATCATTGCCGGCTCCGCCATTCAGGATGTCGTCATCGGCGCCGCCATTGAGCGTGTCGTTGCCCGCATTGCCGATCAGCGTGTCGTTGCCGGCGTTGCCGGTGAGAGTGTTGTTGCCGGCATTGCCGGTCAGCTCGTTGTTCAGCGCATTGCCGACGGCGTTCAGCGCTTCGGTTCCGGTCGTGCCGACGAGAACCACATTCTCGACCTCGCCAACGACCTGGGCCACGACGGTCAGGTTGCGGCTGACATTCGTGTAGATCGTGTCGATGCCCTCGCCGGTGAGTTCCGTCACCAGATCGTTACCCTGGTGCACCCAGTAGATGTCGTTGCCGGCGCCGCCGAACATCTGGTCCGCGCCTGCGCCGCCGACAAGGATGTCGTTGCCGCCATTGCCGCGGAGTTCGTCAGCCCCGTTGAAGCCGAGCAGCAACTCGGCCTCGCTGCCGCCGATCACCGCCCCGGCGCCGCTATTGGCGGCGTTGGTGCCGGGCACGATGAGATAGCTCGCGCCACCGATCTTGGCGCGCTCGATGCTGACGAGCGTATCGGTGCCGCCAGCAGCGCTCGTCACGGTGACGCCGCCGCCCGCCAGGGCGAAGCTGTGATCGGCGACCGTTCCCTGCAAGACGACCGTGTCCGTGCCGCCGGCGCCGTTCAGCGTGTTGTTGGCGGAGTTTCCGGTGATCTCGTTGTCGAGGGCGTTGCCGATGCCGCCGATCGCGGCATTGCCGGTCAGGACGAGGTGCTCGACATCGCCATCGAGCGCATAGCCGGCAAGGGCGGTGCGGACCGTATCGATGCCGCTGGCGTCGTTGATGACGTCTCCGGCATTGTCGACGACGAATGTGTCGTCGCCCGCACCGCCGTCCATCGTGTCCGTACCGGCGCCGCCATCGATGAGGTTGGCATTGCCGTCGCCGGTAAGGGTGTCGTTGTGGGCACTGCCGATCAGGTTCTCGATGCCGATCAACCGGTCGCGACCGGCGCCGACGGTGTCCTGCTCCTCGAAACTCGCCCGCGTCGGCGTCCCCGATAGCGAGACGGTCACGGCCGCGGCGGCGGACGCGTAGGAGGCGGTGTCATTGCCGGCGCCGCCATCGATACGATCGTTGCCGGCGCCGCCTTCGAGAAGGTCGTCACCATCCTCGCCATAAAGGTTGTCGTTTCCGCCGCCGCCGAGCAGCACGTCGTTGCCGAAGCCGCCGCGCAGTTCGTCATTGCCGTCGCCGCCGTCCAGCCGGTTGGCGATGCCGTTGCCGAGCAGGGTGTCGTTGCCGCTGCCCGTCGTCACGTTCTCGACGCCGCGCAGAAAGGAGAAGCCCGTCGCCGCGCCGGAGAGCAGATTGACCGACACATTCTGGCTGGTCTGGTAAGTGAGCGTGTCGTTGCCGCCATCGAGATGGAGCTCGGCCGCTTCGACATTGGCGACGGTGGTGCTGCCATTGACCGAGCTGATGATCCCGGCTGCGAGGGCGACCGTCACCGTGTCGTCGGCGCCAAACACGCCCTCGACGATCCTCAGCGTGTCGGAACCGTCCCCGCCATCGATGGTGTCGGCGCCTTCGCCATTGCCATGGATGATGGTGTCGTTGCCGATGCCGCCATTGACCGTGTCACCGCCGGCGCCGCCATTGAGGGTATCGTTGCCCGCATCGCCGGAAAGGGTGTCCGCTCCAGCGCCCCCGAGCAGGATGTCGTTGCCTGCCCCGCCACTGATCTGGTTGGCGCCGGTACCGCCGAGGACGATGTCGTCGCCGGCATTGGTGCCGCCCTGGGCATCGCCGCCGCCGGCCGCATTGATCACCGCGGCGTTGGAGACGATGTGGTTGCCGACGATTTCGGTCACCGCCGAGATGACCTGCTCGGCATTGCCGCCATCATCGGTGTAGTCGATGCGCATGCGCAGACGCATGCCGACCAGTTCGGGACCAGGCACGAAGGTCCGCGCATCGCCACCATCCGCGGCCGGCACGCTGGTCCAGGTGATGCCGTCGGCGGAATACTCCCACTGATAGACCAGCAGGTTCTCCTCGAAGGCATCGGTGATGCCGTCCGGGTCGCTGAAGGCGGCGGTTGCCGTGAGCGGCTGGCCTTCGGTCGGCGTCATGTCGCTGATCAGGACTGCGCCGGTCGGGTCGCCGTCGACATTGCCGACCGGATCGGTCGGCTGGGAGGTCACGACCTCCAGCACGCCGCCGCCATCGGTGTAGGTGCCCAGCACGCGGATTCGTAGGCCGACATGCTCTTCGCTCGGCGTGAAGCTGTTGCCGGACGCGTTGGGAATGTTGATGTAGTCGCCGGTGCCGTCGTTCCGCTCGATCTGCCAGCGATAGATGATCGCGCCGCTCGGCACGGTGCCGTCGGGATTGTTGGCGTCGCGAATCGCGGAGGCATCGACCGTCAGCGGCTCGCCTTCCGTCGCCGGGAGGCCGGAGATGGTCAGGCGCCCCGTCGGATCGTGGTTGCCGGTCTGGCGGATCGTGTAGATTCCGTCGGCGAAGAGGATGCGCTCGATGCCGACAAGCGTATCGACGCCTTCGTCGATCTGCGGATCGACCTCTTCCATCTCACGCCGGGCGACGAGCGTCTTGTCGCCGACATGGGTGATTTCGTACCAGTCCCGGTTGCCCGCGAAGATTGCGGTATCGGTATCGTTGCTCGGGTTCTCGTCGTATTTGATCTCGCGGACGATATGCAGCTGATTGGGCCTGATCACCCGTGATAGCAGCAGTTCGCTCAGCGACTTGTCGTGCCATGCGGCGGGGATCGGCTCGCCGGCGCTGTCGACCTCGCCGGCGGTGAACACGTGCTTGAGCGTGTCGACGGTCGCGATTTCGTTGGCGGCCGTGTTCTCCTGGCCGTTCCCGGTGATGCGGATGCGGACATTGAGCCAGGCGTCGCCATGGATGAAGTCGTTGCCGCCGCGGCCTTCCAGAAGGTCGCCGCCATCGCCGCCGATCAGCACGTTCCCGCCGGTCCAGGCGGTCACCTTCTCGAGATCCTCGTCGGGACTCGCCGGCGTGTACTCGGCCAGATCCAGCATTTCGCGCAGACCGTCGATGCGGTTGACGCCCGCCTGGCTCAGCTCATGGTTGACCATGCTGAGTTCGAGTTCGATCTCCTCGTCACTGCCGCGATCGTCGCCGCGGATGATGTCGTTATGGTCCCAGCCCGAAATCGCTTCGGTCTGGTCGAAGCGGTCACGCAGGATGTCCGCGGCGACCGTGGTGAAGAACGGGATGCGCATATCGGCATCCGCGGCGATACGGCTGCCCTTGTAGATCGCCCAGTCGAAGCCGAACATGCCCTCGTTGCGCATGACGCTTTCGCCCTGGACCATGATGTCGTCGCCGGATTCGGCGTCGAAATCGTTCTCGTTCTCGCCGGCGATCAGCACGTCGTGGCCGAGAATGGTCGAGTTGAAGAACAACTCGGAATTGTCGCCGTTGAGGACGTCGAAGCCGTCGCCGCCCTCCATCCAGTCATCGCCCTCGTTGCCGAGCAGGAAGTCGTGGTCGAGGCCGCCGAGCATGAAGTCGTCGCCCTCGCCGCCAAAAACCTCCGTGGCATCGACGCCGACCAGGAAGACGTCCTTGCCGTCGCCGCCCATCAGCACGTCGAGGCCGTTGGAATTGGCGATGATATCATCGCCATCCTCGCCCTTGAGGAAGTCGCCGGTGTCGCCGGTATCGGTGATGATGTCGTCGCCGGCTCCGGCCACGACGAGATCGACGCCGTGACCGGCCTCGATGCGGTCGTCGCCCGCGCCACCCCAGATGCCGTCGTCGCCGTCGCCGCCGATGATCGTATCGGCCCCGGACGTGCCGCCCAGGACCATGTGCTCGCCGCCGGTAAAGCGCAGATAATTCGAATCCGCTCCCGCTGTGCTGGGATCGTCGCGCTGCACTTTGGCGCGGATCGCGTTCATGAAGGGGTCGTCGCCCTCAGGGTCGAGCGCGATCTGCTTGGCGATGTCGACTTCGAGCACGCCGTCATAGCGCGCGAAGGAGTCGACGCCGATGTGATGGGTGATGATGTCGTCCGCGGTTCCGCGGATGCCGTCCGCGCCGGGCTGGGTGAGATCGGTGTTGGCCATGATGAGCTTCGAGAACGCATTGTTCTCGAGCTCGTTGAGCAGGTTGAGCCCCTGGGTACGGGACAGGTAGTAGAACCGGTCTCCTTCCTGCAGGTTCTCCATCTGCAGTTCGAACACGGCGTTGAAAGTCGAGCCGAGCATGCCGCCGAACGGCATGAGCTTCTCGGCGAGACCGCCGATCCAGAGATCGACGTCGTTGAGGCCGCTGGACGCCGCGCTCCAGGCGCCGACCCCGTTGAGGAAATCGAGCCGGTCGGCCGGAACCGTGGTGGCGGTGCCCGTAGCGACGCCGAAGACGATCGCCATGGCCGCGTCACGCTTCTCGGCCAGCGTGTCTGCGTTGAGGATCGTCTCATGCCGGCCATAGGCCGCGATGAAATTGATGATCGAGGCCGGCGTCTTCAGGTTGGCGCCGAAATCGGCCCAGCTGTCATAGGGCTTGAGCCAGGTCGAATTGCTCGCGGCGTAAAGCTGCGCCCGCGCCTCGTTCAGTGAAGGCACACCCGCATCGCGTCCGCGGGCGATGTTGATGGCCGGAAGGTCCAGCGGCAGGCCGAGCAGGTTGTTGCGCAGCGACTCGACCACGAACTCGTCGATGGCGCTGCCGCGGACATAGGTCATGCCGCGCACGATCGCGCCCGCCGCCTGCTCGGCCGAGATCGCACCGTTCTGATCGTACATGATCGGATTGAGGAACGCATCAATCAGCCCGACATCGACGCCCGCCCAGCCATTGGCATTGGCGAGGGGGTTGCCGTTGGCATCGACCGGCTGCCCGCTCGCATTCAGCGGGAGCAGCTTTAGGTGCTCGGTCAGCATCGAGTGGCCGAAGCGGTACACCGTATGGGCGAATTCGGCGAAGATGGCCGGGTTCACGTCGGTGGTCGTGTTGAAGACGAAAACGTCGATGTTCGGCTGGACCTTGCGGCCGAACTCTTCGAAGACGAGGTGCTGATACTGCATCTCGGTCGCGAAGCGCGCCGTCTGAAACAGGCGCTCGCCGTCCCAGGACAGGGTGCTGAGGTCGGCAGGAAGCGCTGCGACGTCCACCAGCAGCCATTCGTTCAGGAAGGCGATGTCTTCCGCCCGGCCGCTCGCTGCGATCTCAAGCACTTGCTTCTTGACGTCCTCGACCTGCCGGTTGTGCTCGGAATGGAAGACGTGGTGGACGGCGGTCAGGCCGATATTCTCGTTGCCGCGCCCGTCGCCGGTGATGAAGTGCCGGTCGAGCAACTCGTTGTCATAGGCAGGGTTCAGGTCAGGATTGTTCGGGATCGGATTGCCGAGCGGATCGGTCTCGGTGTTGATGTCGGGCTGCAGGATCGCCGGCTGGCCGTTGACCGTGCCGACCGGATTGGCGTTGTGGGCGATGTCGTCGAGGAACTGGTGCGAGGTGCGGACAGGGCCGAGACCGCCATTGATGCTGGCGAGCACGACCGGGTTGCCCGGCGAGGCGCTGACGGTCAGGTCGTCGGCCGTGTTCGGGATCAGATCCGGACCGATATTGTAGACGACCTGCGGGAACCCGTCCGGCCCGCGGATGAACTCGCCATAGGGGTCGGTGCGCAGCAGCGGCACGCCGAGGACGTCGATGTCGCTCAGCACGATGCCGAGCTTCTCCAGCGCCTGCGTTTTGACGTCCCCCCAGGTGGCAAGGCCGCCATTGGCGCCGTCGAGCAGATGGCCTGTCGCCACGGGCTTGCCGTCGACCATTTGATACTCGCGCAGGAACACCTGGTGCGAGGGATGCGAGGTGTAGGTCTGGTTCTGGTCGACGAAGGGCGTGGTCTTGTTCCGCGCCTCCTGGGTGATGACGTCGTCGGGCGTGCCGAGAATGCCGTCGGCGCCCGGCTCCTTCACCGGGGTGAGGCGCGTGATCGCCATGAAGGCGCGGCTCGCCGGCACCTCGTCGCCGCTGCCCGCGATCCCATCGGGCCCATGGGTCCTGAGCGGGTCGTCAGCGGCGAGCGGCACCCAGACGGTGCCGTTGTCGCCCTTGTGGATGAGGTCGAGCCCGTGGTCGAAGAACTGGCCGAAGAAGGTCATCCAACCGTTGAACGGCGCCGACAAGCCTTCATCGGGCGCGACGTTTGGTACGACCAGGTTGTCGCCGTCCATCTCGATGCCGTAGTCGGCGAGCAGCGTGTTGTGCAGCGTGGTCTTGAGCGGCTCGATGGCGCCGGCCACCGCCGCCTTCTTTTCCGCAGCCGTCGCATTCGCGGGAAGCCCTCCGAGCGCGGTTGCGGTGGCAGTTGCGGCGTCGGTCAGATAGGTCTGGTAGAGGGCCTTAATCACGGTTAGGGCGCCCGGCACCGTTGGCGTGTCGAGCAGCGCCCCGTCATATTCGGCGAAGCGAAGCGCCGCCACGATCGCTGCGGGGTTGTTCAGGGTCTGGTTGACGACGAGATTGCTGATGGTGCGGGGATCGCTGTCGACCACATGGCCGGGCGCCTCGTAGTCGGTGTTCGTAACGCTACCACCCGGAGCGGGCCCGTTGATGTCGATGCCGGTCTCGTCGTTCTCGTTCGACCAGCGCGGGTCGAACATCCTCGGCATGGGTTGATCTGAGGCGCCCCAGGTCTCGCGGCCCGGTATCAGGTTGTTGTAGGTGCCATCGACCGTCCGCAGTCCATAGGGCAGGTGCGGCTGGTCGATCAGTTGCGTCAACGGCGTCCCCGCAACATGGGCCTCAGCGATCTTGATCTGCTTGAGGATGAATTCCAGGTCATGCTGATTGAGTTTGACAGCCATTTTCCTCTCCCCAAGACTCCTGAGCGACCAGGGCGTCGCTCGGCACCGTTTCAGATCGACGTATTGTGCCGACCGCGTTGGGGCGTTGTCAGTGTGAGGAAGTCAGGCAATCTTCGTGACGTTGGTCGAATTCGATTTCGGGACTTTCGGCACCCTCGATAGCGGACCTAATGTCTTATGAGCTGGCGAGATCGGTATAGCCTATCGACGCAGTTTCTTGCCGCTGCGGCCGTTGTTCTTTGCGTTTCGATGGCTGTGCTGGGGACATGGGTCACCCATAGGATCACCCGCAGCGTGCTGGCGACGTCCGGCCAGGGCGGATCCGACTTGATGGTCAGCTTTCTCGAGGCGGAAGTGCAGAACCTTCTGCCCGACGGCACCATGCCCATCGAAACGCAGCAGCGTCTGGACCGCCTGTTTGGGGGCGAAACCGTCGCGAAGCGGATCGTCTCGGTGAAGATATGGCGACCGGACGCCACCGTGATCTACACAAACATGGCGAAGAATATCATCGGGCAGCACTTCGTCTCGACGGACGTCGCCAAGGCGGCGAGCGGCCAGATCGTCGCCGAGTTCAAGGACATGATCAGCGCAGAAAGCGCATACGAGCAGAGTCTCGGCAAGGCTCTGATCGAAATATACTCGCCGCTCTACAAGACAGGGACAAAATCTGTCATCGCGGTCGGCGAGATCTATGAAGATGCGAGCGACCTCGATGCTCAGCTGCGATCCAGCCGGAGAGAGACCTGGATCGTCGTTTGCTTGACGACCTTGCTGATGCTCGCATTCCTCTATCTGATCGTTCGACGCGGCAGCTTCACGATCGCGGTGCAGCGCGCCGAGTTGAGAGAGCGCATCGCCGATGCGCAGCATATGGCCTCCCAGAACGAGCGGCTCCGGCTCGAAGCGAACGAGGCCAACGAGGAACTGCTCGGGCGCATCGGCTCCGACATCCATGACGGGCCGATCCAGGCCCTGACGTTGACGCGTCTCCGGATCGACGAAATCGCGGAGATCTGGAGCGACAAGCGGGGGAGCATGGGCTCGGTCTCGCTATATCTCGATGAGGCCAGATCTGCGCTGGGCGATTCCATCGACGAGTTGCGGCATCTCTCGACCGGCCTCGTCTTGCCGGAGCTCGACGAGTTGTCGCCGCGTGAACTGGTCGAACTGGCGCGCGATAGGCACGAGGGCGCGACGGCGACTCGGGTCGAGCTCGATTTCGGAGAACTTCCCCAGACCTTGCCGTCAGCCATGAAGATCTGCGTCTATCGGATCATCCAGGAATCGCTGACGAACGCGTTTCGGCATGCCGGCGGCGTCGGCCAACAGGTATCAGCGACCGTGCGGGACAACGCCCTCGATCTGCGGATCAGCGATCAGGGCGCACAAGCGACCGTGCAGCCGGGAGGGCTGACGTCCCATACCAAGCTCGGCCATCGCGGCATTCGCAACCGTGTTCAGGCCTTCGGAGGAACACTGCGCATCGTCAGGACGGAGAAGGGGACCGAGGTGTGCGTGCTCCTCCCGCTCGACCAAGGCGGGGCGTGAGCCTGATGCGGCCACTCGAGATCCGTGACCACGCTGATGTTCGGCCGCGCAATTAGCATTTCGTCATCTCGCGGAGGCAGGGAAAGGTGGCGCTATGTCTCGTTTAGCATATCGAGAAGCAGACAGGAGCGGTTGAAGACATCGTTCGTCTTTGGCTGCTCTAGGGCGAGATCGTTAAGATTGCAGGCGCAATCCCCTGATTAACCAAGCATTTACGATGCTGTTTGTATTCGCCGGCAAATAGGTTAAGCTCACGCTCTAGGCTGGGGGTTGCGTGATGCTCAGCGTTTCGGTCGCCTTTGTCGACGATCACCCGACCTTGCTGGAAGGGATTCGGGCGATATTTTCGCGCCGTCCCGGGTACAAAGTCATTGCCACTGGTAGTTGTTGTGCCGAGGCGCTCGGGATTGCGCTCGAGCACAAGCCGAATGTACTGATGATCGACCTGAATATGCCCGGTAACGCCTTTGATTGCATAGCGCAAATCCGGATAGCTTCTCCGGAAACGAAGGTCATTGCCTTTACAGCCTCGTCCGGCATTAACCATGCCATCGATGCGCTGCAGGCCGGAGCTAGTGGTTACGTGCTGAAGGGTAGCCCGCTCGGAAGTTTGACGGAAGCAATTGATGCCGTCATGGCAGGAGATACTTACATATCAAAAGGTTTTTCTACGAAAGTCATCACAGCACTCGCTAACCCTAAGGCATCAGGGATAAAACTAAGCGTCCGCGAAGAGCAGATCGTTTCATTATTGCTAGAGAGCCGAACCAATCGCGAGATCGCAAAACATATGAATCTCAGCGAGAAGACGATCAAGAACTACATGACCCTGCTAATGCAGAAATTGCGGGTCCGCAACCGCGTCGGTTTGGTAGTGGCGGCAAGAAGCTTGCCACTCGCCGACGCCAGGGGACGCGATGTCGACCGGATCGGCCTTCTGAACTGAGGCGCCTTCCAACTGGTGTTGCGGCCAGCGCGGCGATGGGGCTGATCAACTCAGCTGGCTTCGGCCGACGTCTCCTCGCTGCCATCGCCGCAGTCGACAATATGTCAAAGCTTCGGCGACATTTGATTCTTCGCTAGAAGCTGCGTCTCTTCTGCGCCTATCGAATTTTGGCGTGGCGTTCTCCGCCTGACGCAAGGCAAAGGCGATCAGCTCACTCGTGCAATACGACACGGGATTTCCGAAAAGCGGCACGACAACTGTGCCGCTTTCCAAAGTTAGGACCACCAGGCCAGCGTCGCATACTCCACAACCTCGAAGGATCACCACGGCTCGTGACCTTTGGACTGCCCGGAAGCAGACGTTCCAGACGTCGGCTAGGGGCCAGGTGCGGACATAACCGAGTTGAGAAGCCGTCTCTTGCCGGCTTAGGGGAGGTTTGCGTCATGATGGCTTGATTGCCACATGCTTGATGCAAGCGGGGCGCTGCTCGCCCCTCTTGCCATTGTGCATCTGTTCTCAAAGGGGGACGGTGTGACGATCGCCCTTATGCTCGCCAGGCGCGGCGCGGCTGTGCTTGGCACCGCCGACGCTGGCTACGTTTACGGGGTGCGGGCGCGTTGGAGTCTCGCGGCGCCGTTCACGCTGAGCCCGCCATGCGCCCTAACCCGAATCACCTCAAACTGGCTGACTGGGTCATTCTGCTCGCGTTCCTAGTTCTTGCTAGCGATGTCCTGATCGAGTGGAGAAAGACTACGCCTCTCTTCGCGGACGGCATCAGCTTTCGGGACTTCGGCTACCTCACTGACTCTTTTGGCACCTGGGTACCCGGTGGGTACCTGGCTGCCGGTTGGCCTTGCCCGTAAGCTTTTCCCGACGCTTTTCAGCCGCAGGATCCTTGCCGTCGCGCAGCAGCCCTTTCGCTTCCTCTCGCCGGGCTCGCGCTACGCGAAGATCAATTGCAGGGTAGGCACCGATCGAAAGTTTCTTCTGCTTCCCGTCAAAGCGATAAGGGAGACACCATAGTTTTGCCCCGGCCGGCTTGATTCAGAGTTGGAGGCCTCCGCCATCGAGGAGCAGGAGCACTTACCCTTCTGCGGGCCGGGCTCCCCTTATTGCGACGTCGGTCAATGGCATGATGGCCCTAGCTTCTCAAGGTGATGGCCTTACGGCCTCATGAGGCCATCCGTTTCTCCGGCAGTCAATGAATGCGGGCGAATACCGGTGAACGCTATGTCGCTGATTTTCAGGCGGCTTCACAAGCATCTGAAGGCGCCGAAGGCCGACGAACGATGTTATGGTGCCCCTGGCCGGGATCGAACCAGCACTCCTTGCGGAACTCGATTTTGAGTCGAGCGCGTCTACCAATTCCGCCACAGGGGCCCCTTGCGGGCGGCGCGGACTATAGCTGTCGATCCCGTCCGGTCAATCTCGCGTGAGCGGCTTTTTCGCACAGGCATCCGGCATGGACGCGGCGCGCCGGGGCGGATAGCTAGGAGCGCGTCCATTCCGATGGATTTCCCGCCGCGCAGAACCCCCGCTATCGACGAAAAGGCTGGAGCATGGCTACCGCGAATACGCCTCCCGCTCCCGCCAGCCCGCTGGAAAGGCCGGGAACCTTCAAGCGCCTCTATCTCTGGACCCTGTCGCTCGCCGCGCGACCCGCCGCCCAGCTCTGGCTTGCGGTCGTCGCCTTCGTCGAGAGCTCCTTCTTCCTGATCCCGGCGGATGTGCTGTTCGTGCCGATGGCGCTGGCCAATCCGCGGAGGGCCTATCGTTACGCTCTCATCGCCACAGCCTTCTCGACGTTCGGCGGCATCGCCGGCTATGCGCTGGGCTATTTCGCCTTCGATGCGCTGGCCCGCCCCGTCCTCGCCTTCTATGGCAAACTTGCCGCCTTCGAGGCGCTGCGCGCCTGCGCCGGCCCCGATACCACCCTGCTGCTGCTGACCACCTCCGGCCTCGCCCATCTGCCGCCGATCAAGGTGGTGACCATACTCGCCGGCGCCGTCCATGTCGGCCTCGGTTTCTTCGTCATCTCCTGCATTCTCGCCCGCGGCGCCCGCTTCTTCGCCCTCGCCTTCCTGCTGCGCAGCTACGGCCCGGCGATCCGCCATTTCATCGAGCGGCGCCTCAAGTTGATCGCCTTCGGCGGCGCCTCGCTGGTGATCCTGCTCTATTTCGGCCTCAAGCTCCTGACAGGCTCCGGCCAACTCCTTTCCTGCTGAGCGACCCATGACCCCCACCCCTCTCGCAGACGCCTTCGCAAATCCGCGCCGTGTCCTCGCCCTGATCGGCCTCGCCAGCCTCGCGCTGATCGCCGGCGCCTGGTTTTTCGAACTCGTCGTGCTGCTGCGGCCCTGCAAGCTCTGCCTCGAGCAGCGGGTTCCGCACTACGCCGCGATCGGGCTTGCGGCCGTCGCGCTGCTGCTTGCCCACTCGCGCGGGGCCCAGTTGGTCGCCCTCGCCGCCCTCGCCCTGCTGATGGCCTGGAGCACCGGGCTCGGCATCTACCATTCCGGCGTCGAATGGGGCTGGTTCGCCGGCCCGAACGATTGCGGCGGCGCCCCCGCCCCGCTTGCTGCCGGCATGCAGGATTTCATGAAGCAGCTGCAGACGACCCGCGTCGTCTCCTGCACCGAAGCCGCTTGGCGCTTCCTCGGCCTCTCGCTCGCCGGCTGGAACGCGCTTGCGTCGGCAGGGCTGCTGATCGCAGCGCTGCTCGGGCTCAGAAGCGGCGTGAGGCGGTCCGAAAATTCGCTGGCGTGAGTCGGCTGGCGTGACTTTCGAGAACCCGAGCGCAGCGGACAGATGTCCGTGAGCACCGGAAGCGCAGAAAGTCGCGTCAGGCGGCCGCGCCAGTAGGATTTGCGGTCTGGCTCAGGGTTCGAGCTCGGAATCCCAGTAGAGATAGTCGAGCCAGCTCTCGTGCAGATAGTTCGGCGGGAAAAGCTTGCCGTTGCGGTGCAGGTCGTTGATCGACGGCGCGAAGGGCTTCTGCATCGGGATCATGCCGACGGCGGTCGGCATCTTGTCGCCCTTGCGCAGATTGCAGGGCGAGCAGGCGGCGACGACATTCTCCCAGGTCGTCAGCCCGCCCTTCGAGCGCGGAATGACGTGGTCGAAGGTCAGCTCCTCGCGCCCCAGGCAGTACTGGCAGGCGAAACGGTCGCGCAGGAAGACGTTGAAGCGGGTGAAGGCGGGCGTGCGGGAAGGCTTGATATAGGTCTTGAGCGAGACCACCGAGGGCAGCTTCATGTTGAAGCTCGGACTGCGCACCACGGTATCGTATTCGGAGACGATGTTGACCCGGTCCATGAAGACCGCCTTGATCGCGTCCTGCCAGCTCCACAACGACAGGGGGTAGTAGCTCAGCGGCCTGAAATCCGCGTTGAGCACCAAAGCCGGACAGCCATCCGGCGAAGCCATCGGATGCATTACATGCGCCGTCACCCGTATCGCGCCTCCGCTTAATCGAGCCGGACGAATCCCGTAGCCCGACAATGTAAGCGCGAGACGACAGGATTGTGAAGCGTCCGTTAAGAGGCAGGCGCCCAAGCGCCGTCATTCCCGCGGCGAGCCTGGCGCGCTGGCGGAAACGACGGCGTCAAATAGGTGATGTCGAGAGGTCCGCCCGGGGAATGCCCCCGGAGCAGCGCGCGAATCAGCGCGTCGGGACCGGCTTCTCGCCGCGGTAGTCGTAGAAACCGCGCTTGGTCTTGCGACCGAGCCAGCCGGCCTCGACATATTTCACCAGCAGCGGGCAGGGCCGGTACTTGGAATCCGCCAGCCCGTCATGGAGCACCTGCATCACCGAGAGGCAGGTGTCGAGACCGATGAAGTCGGCGAGCTGGAGCGGGCCCATCGGATGGTTCGCGCCGAGCCGCATCGCGGTGTCGATCGCCTCGACCGAGCCGACGCCCTCATAGAGCGTGTAGACGGCCTCGTTGATCATCGGCAGCAGGATGCGGTTGACGATGAAGGCCGGGAAATCCTCCGAGACCGAAGCGGTCTTGTGCAGCTTGGCGACGAAGTCCTTGGCGAGCTCGAAGGTGTGGTCGTCGGTCGCGATGCCGCGGATCAGCTCGACGAGCTGCATCAGCGGCACCGGGTTCATGAAGTGGATGCCGATGAAGCGCTCGGGACGATCGGTCGCCGCGGCAAGCCGGGTGATCGAGATCGAGGAGGTGTTCGAGGCGAGCAGCGCGTCGGGCCGCAGATAAGGGCAGACCGCGGTGAAGATCTTGCGCTTGACCTCCTCGCTCTCGGTCGCGGCTTCGATCACCAGATCGCAGGAGCCCAGGCCCTCGAGCGACGGCGCAGCCGCAATCCGCGACATGGCGTCGCGGCGGATCTCGTCGGCGATCGCGCCCTTCGAGACCTGCCTTGCCATGTTGCCGTCGATCGTCGCCAGAGCCGCCTTGATGCGGTCCTCGGCAATGTCGTGCAGCTTGACCTCGAATCCGGCGACCGACGCCACATGGGCGATGCCGTTGCCCATCTGCCCGGCACCGATGATGCCGATCGTCCTGATCTCTTGGTCCATGTTACGCTTCTGTTTCCCGGTGGCTGGAGCCAAATGCCCTTTCAGAGGAAGCGCGCCGCTTTCCGCCTCGAGGCCAGTTCCGTCTCCCAACATGAATTTAGGGCAGGATGCGAAAAACCGGCTCCCGCTTTTTCGCATCCTGCCCTGGCGCGGGCCGCAGCGCTGCGGCCCGCCTTGGTGAGCTTACTTGCCGATCTTGGCGAGCTCGGCCTCGAGCTCGGGCATGATCGTGAAGAGATCGCCGACCAGGCCGTAATCGGCGACCTGGAAGATCGGCGCCTCCTCGTCCTTGTTGATCGCGACGATGACCTTGGAGTCCTTCATGCCGGCGAGATGCTGGATCGCGCCGGAAATGCCGACCGCGACATAAAGATCCGGCGCCACGACCTTGCCGGTCTGTCCGACCTGCCAGTCGTTGGGGGCATAGCCGGCGTCGACCGCGGCGCGCGAGGCACCCATCGCAGCGCCGAGCCTGTCGGCGACCGGCTCGATCACCTTGCCGAAATTCTCAGCCGAGGCGAGCGCGCGCCCGCCGGAGACGATGATCTTGGCCGAGGCGAGCTCCGGACGATCGGACTTGGCGACCTCCTCGCCCTTGAAGCTCGAAATGCCGGTATCGGCCACGGCAGCGACGCTCTCGATCGGCGCGGTCGCAGAGCCGTCGCCGGCCGCCTGGAAGGAGGCGCCGCGCACGGTGATGACCTTCTTGGCATCGCCGCTCTGCACGGTCTGGATGGCGTTGCCGGCATAGATCGGGCGCTCGAAGGTGTCGGCCGAAACGACCTTGGTCACTTCCGAGATCTGCATCACGTCGAGCAGGGCGGCGACGCGCGGCATCACGTTCTTGCCGGTCGTGGTGCCCGGCGCGACCAGCGCGTCATAGGAACCGGCGAGCGAGACGATCAGCGCGGCGAGCGGCTCGGCGAGACGGTGCTCGTAGGATGCGTCCTCGGCATGCAGCACCTTCTCGACGCCGTCGAGCTTGGCGGCGGCTTCGGCGACGGCCTTGGCGTTGTGCCCGGCGACCAGGACATGCACCGGCGCACCGAGCGCCTTGGCGGCGGTCAGGGCCTTGCGGGTGGCTTCGTTGAGGGTCTTGTTGTCGTGCTTGGCGAGCAGCAGCGTCGTCATGGTTCAGAGCACTCCCGCTTCGTTCTTCAGCTTGGAGACAAGTTCGGCGGCGGAGGAGACCTTGACGCCGGCCGAGCGGCTCGGCGGCTCGGCGGTCTTCAGCACGGTCAGGCGCGGCGCGACATCGACGCCCAGCGCCTCCGCCGTGGTCTCGTCGAGCGGCTTCTTCTTCGCCTTCATGATGTTCGGCAGCGAGGCATAGCGCGGCTCGTTCAGGCGCAGATCGGTGGTCACGATCGCGGGCAGCTTCAGCCCGACGGTCTGCAGACCGCCATCGACCTCGCGGGTGACGTCGATCGAACCGTCGCCGACCACGACCTTCGAGGCGAAGGTGCCCTGCGGCCAGCCGAGCAGCGCCGCCAGCATCTGGCCGGTCTGGTTGGCGTCATCGTCGATCGCCTGCTTGCCGAGGATGACGAGTTCCGGCGTCTCCTGCTCGACGACCTTCTTCAGGATCTTGGCGACGGCGAGCGGCTCGACCGTGCCGTCGACCTTGACCAGGATGCCGCGATCGGCGCCCATGGCGAGCCCGGTGCGGATCGTCTCCGCCGCCTGCGCCGGGCCGATCGAGACCACGACGACCTCGGTCGCCTTGCCGGCTTCCTTCAGGCGCAGCGCCTCTTCGACCGCGATCTCGTCGAAGGGGTTCATCGACATCTTGACATTGGCCAGCTCGACACCCGAGCCGTCCGCCTTCACGCGGATCTTCACGTTGTAGTCGACAACCCGCTTGACAGGCACGAGGATCTTCATGGGCGCTTCACCGTTCGGGAGAGAAGGACCGTGAACCGGTGCCGAACGAAATCGCGGCAGTTCGGCATCGCGGCCCGCGACTGGAATGCGCGGGGACCGTAACGACGGGCATTTGCCGTTGTCAACGGCGTGAAGGTCGCGCCGGGCTCATGCCGGGCGCCCGAACAGGGGCTGGCCGCGCCGGACGAGGAGCGGCGTCAGCACTGCGCCGGCGCCCAGCCCGCCGAGATGCGCCCACCAGCCGACCGCACCCTGCTGGTCGAACAGCGCCGAAACCAGCTGGAACAGGATCCAGGCGCCGAGCGCATACATCGCCGGGATGTGGATCGGTATCCATTTGAAGGCGAGCCCCCAGACGCGCACGCGCGGGTAGAGCATCAGATAGGACGCGATCACGCCCGAGATCGCGCCGGAAGCACCGATCAGCGGCTGCTCCGATTCGGGATTCATCAGCGCGTGCAGCAGCGCCCCGGCCGTGCCGCAGAGCATGAAGAAGACGAGGAAGCGCAGATGGCCCATCGCGTCCTCGACATTGTCGCCGAAGACCCAGAGGAACAGCATGTTGCCGACTAGATGGGCGAAGCTGGCATGCAGCAGGATGCCGGTGACGAGCGTCAGCCAGGGCGGCGCCTTGAGCAGCTCCGGCGGCAACTGCGCCTCGCCGAACAGCACGGCTGGGATCGTGCCGAAGCCGGCGAGAACCGCGATCTCGCTCGCCTCGCTGGTCCAGTGCATCAGCATGAGCCGCAGCAGGACGCAGATCGCGATCAGCGCATAGGTGACGTAGGCGACGCGGATGAAGCGCATCGGCACGCCGTCATGCAGCGGCACGAACATCGGTTCAGCGGTTCTGGCCGGGCGTCCAGAGCACGTCGCCCCCCGCCCTGGCGTTGAGATAGCGGGAGGCGACGAAGAGGAAGTCGGAAAGCCGGTTGATGAACTTCAGCGCCGGCTTCGCCACGCTCTCGCCCGGAATGCCGGCGAGCTCGACCATCAGCCGCTCCGCCCGCCGGCTGACGGTGCGGGCGAGATGCAGATGGGCGGCGGCCGGCGTGCCACCGGGCAGGACGAAGGAACGCAGCGTGCCGAGCCCCTTGTTCAGCGTGTCGATCTCGGCCTCGAGCCGGTCGACCTGTGCCTGGACGATGCGCAGCGGCTCCCATTCCAGCTTCTCGCCGGTATCGGGCGAGGCGAGCTCGGCGCCGAGGTCGAAGAGATCGTTCTGGATGCGCCCCAGCATCGCGTCGACCGTCGCGTCCTCGGAGGCGCAGTGCAGCCGCGCCATGCCGATGCAGGCATTGGTCTCGTCGGTGGTGCCGTAGGCGGCGATGCGCAGGTCGAATTTCGGCCGGCGCGCCCCGGTGGCGAGCGCCGTGGTGCCGTCGTCGCCCGTGCGCGTGTAGATGCGATTGAGAATGACCATGGAAGCTTTATAGCGCGCCGCCGCGCCGGCGGAAGGGGCGGTTTCGCCGCGCGCTCAGCCAAGCCGCAGCGGCAGCAGCCCAGGCTCCTTCAGCGTCTCCAGCGCGATCTCGGAGCGCACCCGGGCGACGCTCTCATGCGGCAGCAGGACCTCGTTCACCAGCCGCGACAATTCCTTGAGATCCCCGACGGCGACCTTCAGCATGTAGTCGGCCTCGCCGGTCAGGGCATGCGCCTCGAGCACGGCCGGCGTGAGCTTCACGAGGTCACGGAAGCGCCGGGCATTGTCGCGCGAATGGGTGTTCAGCGCGACATGGATGAACACGGTGACGGCAAGCCCGATCGCCTCGGGATCGATCAGGGCGCGATAGCCGCGCACCACGCCCTCCTGCTCGAGCCGCTGGCGCCGGCGCGAGACCTGGCTTGCCGACAGGCCGATCTTCTCCGCCAGCGCGCCATTGGTCAGCGAGGCGTCCTGCTGCAGCGCTTCGAGCAGGCGCCAGTCGAATGCGTCGAAGGCGGGCATTTCGTGAGCGTTTCCGTTCCATGATGCACGTTTCGTGCAAATGAAGCGCTCGCTCGGCCGATTTTGCAAGATCATCGCCGCAGCGATGCGCGACCATGCTCCATCCAGATAGACCCAGGAGGAGGACGCCATGGGCCCGTTTCCGCACGACACCGCCCCGCCCGCCATTTCCGACGCCAATCCGATGGGCACGGACGGCTTCGAGTTCGTCGAATACGCCCACCCGGAGCCGGAGAAGCTCGGCGCGTTGTTCGAGACGATGGGCTTCACCAAGGTCGCGAAGCACCGCTCCAAGAAGGTGACGCTCTATCGCCAGGGCGACGTCAATTTCGTCGTCAACGCCGAGCCCGATTCCTTCGCCCAGGGTTTTGCCGCCGCGCACGGCCCCTGCGCCTGCGCCATGGCCTTCCGGGTCGTCGACGCCAGGCACGCCTTCGAGCGCGCGGTATCGCTCGGCGCCGAACCCTACGAGACTAGGGTCGGCCCCGGCGAACTGCAGATTCCGGCGGTCAAGGGCATCGGCGGCTCGCTGCTCTATTTCGTCGAGCGCTATGGCGAGAAGGGCTCGATCTGGGATGTCGACTTCGAATGGCTCGGCGAGCGCGACCCGCACCCCGAGCAGGCCGGCATGTATTATCTCGACCACCTCACCCACAACGTCATGCGCGGCCGCATGGATCACTGGGCCGACTGGTACGGCAAGCTCTTCAATTTCCGCGAGATTCGCTTCTTCAACATCGAGGGCAAGCTCACCGGCCTGATCTCGCGGGCGCTGACCTCGCCCTGCGGCAAGATCCGCATCCCGATCAACGAATCCCTCGACGACAAGAGCCAGATCGAGGAGTACCTGCGCCAGTACAAGGGCGAGGGCATCCAGCATGTCGCGCTCGGCGCCCGTGACATCTACGCCAGCGTCGAGCAATTGCGCGCCAACGGCCTGCCCTTCATGCCCTCGCCGCCGGCGACCTATTACGAGAAGGTCGATGGCCGCGTGCCGAACCATGGCGAGCCGGTCGAGCGCCTGAAGGCCAACGGCATCCTGATCGACGGCGAGGGCGCGGTCGCGCTCGGCGAGAAGGCCGGCCGGATGAGCAAGGTGCTCCTCCAGATCTTCTCCGCCACCGTGGTCGGGCCGATCTTCTTCGAGTTTATCCAGCGCAAGGGCGATGACGGCTTCGGCGAGGGCAATTTCCGCGCTCTGTTCGAGTCGATCGAGGAAGACCAGATTCGCCGCGGCGTGCTGAAGCCGCAGGCGGCGGAATAGGCCGCGCTCCCGTCATGGTCGGGCTTGTCCCGACCATCCACGTCGTCGCGTCGCCAACCCAATGGGACGTTCAAGACATGGCTGCTCGCCACAAGGGCGAGCATGACGGTAGAGGCAGCCAGTCAGGCCGCGAGCTTCGGCGCCGTCATCGCCTCGCGCAGCGCCTGCGCGAAATGCCGCGCCGCGAGCCCCGCTCCCGGCGCGATCACCAGTCCGACCGACAGTTCGAACAGCACCGGCAGCCCGTCGGCCGGGGCGAGCCGCCGTAGCCCGGCCGGCACGGCGCTTTCGGTGATGGCGGTGACGCAGAGCCCCGCCTCCACCGCCGAGAGCAGCCCGGCCATATGCGATGAGGAGAACACCAGCCGGTGCGGCCGCTCGGCCGCCTCGAGCGCCGCCAGGATGCGCGGTCGCGCCCGGCAGCCCTCGTTGAACAGGCCCAGCGGCAAGGTTTCCTCCAGCTCCGGCCGGTGGCCGCGACCGGCAACCCAGACCAGCGGCTCGCGCCTGAGGCGCTCGCCCTTGGGCCGACCGGGATCCTGGGTGATCACCGCCAGATCGAGCTCGCCGGCCGCGACCGCCGGCTCGATCCGCTTCGAGAGCTCGCAATGCACTTCAAGCTCGACGCGCGGATGCTCGGCCGAGAATCGCATGATCAGCGGCCGCAGATAAGCGTCGACATAGTCGTCGGGCACGCCGATGCGCAGCCGCCCCGAGGCCTTGTCGCCGGCGAGCTCGGCCCGCGCCTCGCATTCGACTGCGAGCAGGCGGCGCGCATGGGCGAGCAGCCGCTCGCCCGCCTCGGTCGGGGTGACGCCGCGGCGCGAGCGCTCCAGTAGCTGCCGGCCGAGCGTCGCCTCGAGATCCTGGATGCGCCCGGAGATCGCTGATTGCGTCCTGCCGAGCCGCTGCCCGGCGGCAGTGAAACCACCGGTTTCAGCGACCGCGACCAGCATGGCGAGCGCGTCGAGATCGAGATGGGTGGACATGTTCGCGCTCCATCGGAAACGCCAATAGATGAATCAGAATAATCCGTTTTTCCGATTGCCGGAAGCGGCCTATAGCGGCAGGCACCAAGACAGCCCTCATCCTGAGGAGTCGCGCGCCGGCTCCTCAGGATCAGGGCTCGCATGTAGCGACCGAAAGCTGCCCGATGTCCGCCCCCGGCCTCAGCCTTTCCGACCGCCCGGCCTCGCCGGCGTTCGGCATGTTCCTCATCCTGATGCTGGGCGCCACCTGCATCGGCTTCTCCGGCATCTTCGTGCGCTTCGCCGATGTCGGCCCCGCCGCCGCCGGCTTCTGGCGCATGCTGTTCGCGCTGCCGGTGCTCGGCGCCTGGATGGCGCTGGAGGGGCGTCGCAGCGGGACGGCGGGCGTCAGGTCCGGCGCGCTCTTCCCGATCACGCTCGCCGGCATCGCCTTCGGCGTCGACGTCATCCTCTACAACGGCTCGCTGCTGCACACGACGATTGCCAACGCCTCGCTGCTCGGCAATCTCTCGCCGGTCGGCGTCATCCTCGGCGGCTGGCTGATCTTCGGCGAGCGCCCGACGCGGCGCATCCTCGGCGCCCTGCTGCTGGCGCTGGGCGGCGCCGGCATGCTGGTGCTGCCCAAGTTCACCGGCGCACCCGCCGCCGGCTCCCTGCTCGGCGACACGCTCGCCGTCGGCGCGGCCTTCTCCTACGCCGCCTATATCCTCGCCGTCCGCCGCGCCCGCAACCGCGCCGATGCCGGCCGCATCGGCCTGATCTCGACCGCGATCTGCGCCGTCTTCTGCCTCGCCGCAGCTCTTGCCCTCGGCGAGACCATCCTGCCGCAGAGCCTGACCGGCTGGCTCGCCGTCGCAGCGCTCGGCCTGATCTCCCATGCCATGGGCCAGGGGCTGATCACGCTGGCGCTCGGCCATTACGGCGCCAACGCGACCTCGCTGGTCATGGTCTGGCCCTCGCTGGTCTCGGTTCTCGCCGCCTGGGCGATCTTCGCCGAGCAGCCGAGCCCCGCCCAGGCCTTCGGCGGCGTCGCTATTCTGGCCGCCGTACTGATGGTCAGGAAGGGCTGAGGCTGACTCCAGGGCCGGCGGCTCACTTCACGATTTCAGCCTTCGGCCGATCAAAACCGCTCCTCCGACGTTTAGCCGGCAGGAGGAGCAGTCATGAAACAATATCCGATGGCGATAGCCTGCGCCGTGGCCGCCCTGCTGCTGGCGGGCACCTGCGCCGCCCAAACCGAGCCCGGCAACGGCGAAGCAAGCTTCCTCAACGCGCTCGAAGGGCGCTTCAGCGGCGATGGCACGCTTCAGAACGCCGGTGGAAGCAGCCGCTCCCTCAAATGCCAGTTCAACGGCGACCAGCAGGGCCCGCGGCTCAGCCTCGACGGCAGCTGCCGCACCGCCGCGATCTTCAGCGCGACGATCCGGATCGAGCTCCGGCACGATCCCAGCACCGGGCGCTACGCCGGCACATTCCGGGAAAGTACCGGAACGGTGGCCGATCTCGGCGGCCGGCGGCAGGGCCAGCGGCTGACTCTCGCCTTCAACGAGACCGCCGAGAGCGTGCGCCCGAACCCGCCGGCGACCTTGACGATCACCCGCCAGGAAGGCGGCATCGCTTTGACATTGCGCGGCAGCCAGCCGGGCAAGGGCCAGAACCTCGATCTCGCCTTGCGCGAGGATTGAGCCACCAACGAAGAGGGCCTGCCCGGAGGCAGGCCCTTGGCTCTCTCACTCCGCCGCCAGTCGCGGCGGGGCGAGCTTTCCGGTCATCGCCTTGGCGCTGGCCTCGCCCGGCGTCTGCTCGGGATCGTGGATCGGCTCCCAGGTCGACTCGTCCTCGGCCTTGCTGAAGAAGCGGCCGAAGGCCCAGGCCAGCAGGCGCCCGAGATCGTCCATCACCGTGTAGAAGGACGGCACGAAGACGAGACTGAGCACCGTCGAGACGATCAGGCCGCCGATCACCGCGATCGCCATCGGCGAGCGGAACTCGCCGCCATCGCCGACGCCATAGGCGGAGGGCAGCATGCCGGCCGCCATGGCGATCGTCGTCATCACGATCGGCCGCGCGCGCTTGCGGCCGGCCTCGATCAGCGCCGTCATCCTGTCCTTGCCGCGCCCGACTTCCTCGACAGCGAAATCGACCAGCATGATCGCGTTCTTGGTGACGATGCCCATCAGCATCAGCAGGCCGATATAGACCGGCATCGAGACCGGGTTGTTGGTCGCGAGCAGCGCGATCACCACGCCACCGAAGGAGAGCGGCAGCGAGAGCAGGATGGTGATCGGCTGGAAGACCGAGCCGAACAGCAGGATCAGCACGGCGAGCACCAGCATCAGCCCGGTGGTCATCGCCGTGATGAAGCCCTGCACGACCTCGCCCTGGATCTCGGCATCGCCGGTCGCGGCGATCCGCACACCCTCGGGCAGGCCGACCTCCTCGACGATCTTGTTGAAAGTCTCCTGCGCCGTGCCGAGCTCGAAGCCGCGCTTCAGGTCGGCGCCGATCGCGGCCCGGCGGACGCGGTCATAGCGGTCGATCGAGGAGGGGCCTTCGCCGAAGCCGATCTCGGCCACCGCGGTCAAGGGCACCGAGACGCCGTTGACATTGGTGACGCGCAGCGCCGCGATGTTGCGGATGTCGGTGCGCGCCTGCTCGTCGAGCTGGACGCGGATCGGCACCAGCCGGTCGCCGGCGTTGAACTTGGCAAGATTGGCGCCGATGTCACCGATGGTCGCGACGCGGATCGCCTCCGAGATCGCCTCCGGCGTGACGCCGAGATTGGCGGCCTGTTCGAGCTTCGGCGTGACCCGCATCTCCGGCCGGCTCAGCGAGCCGGCGGTCGCAACGTTGAGATAGCCGTCGACCTTGCGCATGCGCGCCTCGATCCGGGCCACCGCCTCGTCGAGCGCGTCGCCGTCCTTGGAGAGGATCGAGAACGCCATCTCGCGCTCGCCGCGCTCGTTGACATACCAGGCACGGACATCCGGCACCGAGGCGAGCTTCTCGGCGATCGTGACCTTGAGCTCCTTTTGCGGGATCGAGCGCTCGGCCTTCGGCTGCAGCATGATGAAGACCGCGGCGCGGCGGACCTCGCGCTGGCCGGTCGGCGACGCCCCGCCGAGCACGAAGACCCTGGTCACCTCGGGGATCTCGCGCAGCTTGTCGACGATCTTGTCGCTGGTGATGCGGGTGTCCTCGAGCGTCGAGCCGGGCGGCAGTTCGACTGATGCGACGACGCGCGCGGTATCCTCCTCCGGGATGAAGCCCGTGGGCAGCAGCGCGGTCGCCTGGATCGAGCCCCACAGGAAGACGAAGCCGATCACCAGCGTGAGGTAGCGGATCTTCAGCGTCGCCTTGAGCAGCCCGACATAGCCGCGCATCACGAAGCCGTCCTTGGGCTCCTGATGGTCCACCGGCCGCATCAGATAGGCCGCCATCATCGGCGTGATCAGCCGCGCCACCAAGAGCGAGAACAGCACCGCGACCGCGACCGTGAGCCCGAACTGCCTGAAATACTGTCCGGCGACCCCGCCCATGAACGAGACCGGCGCGAAGATCGCGACGATGGTCAGCGTGATCGCGATGACGGCGAGGCCGATCTCGTCGGCCGCCTCCATCGCGGCGCGATAGGGCGATTTGCCCATCCGCATGTGCCGGACGATGTTCTCGATCTCGACGATGGCGTCGTCGACCAGGATGCCAGTCACCAGCGTGATGCCGAGCAGGCTGACGAGGTTGAGCGAGAAGCCCATCATCTCCATCGCCCAGAAGGTCGGGATCGCCGAGAGCGGCAGCGCGACCGCGGTGATCAGCGTCGCGCGCCAGTTGCGCAGGAACAGGAAGACGACCAGCACGGCGAGCGCCGCACCCTCCAGGAGCGTCTCCATCGCCGCCTTGTAGTTGCCATGGGTGTAGGCGACCGCATCGTCGATCGGCTTCAGCGCGATGTCGGGATAGCGCTTGTTGAGTTCGTCGACCTTGGCCGCGACGACGTCCTTGACCGAGAGCTCGCTCGATCCCTTCGAGCGGAACACCGCGAAGGAGACCACCGGCTGCTTGTCGAGCCGGCCGAAGGCACGCGGTTCGGAGTTCGAATCCTCGACGCGGCCGAGCTCCTTCAGGCGGACCTCGCGCCCGCCGGTGAGCTGGATCTTGCTCTCCGCGAGTTCCGCAACGGTGCGCGCGCCGGCGAGCGTGCGGATCGCCTGCTCCTGGCCGCCGACCTCGCCGCGGCCGCCCGCGAGGTCGACATTGGTCGCGCGGATCTGGCGGTTGACCTCGCCCGCCGTGGTGCCGAGCGCCAGCAGCCGGTCGGGATCGAGCGAGATCCTGATCTCGCGGTCGACGCCGCCATAGCGCTCCACCCGGCCGACGCCCTTCAGCCCCTGCAGTTCGCGCGCGACGACATCGTCGACATGCCAGGACAGCTGCTCCAGCGTCATCCCAGCGGAAGCCGCGCCATAGGTCAGGATCGACTGGCCCTCGACGTCGATGCGCTGGATCACCGGCTCGTCGATCTGCCGCGGCAGATCGGCCCTGATCTTGGCGATCGCATCCTTGACGTCGTTGACCGCCCGGTCGGTATTGGTCTCCAGGCGGAACTCGATGACCGTCGCCGAAGACCCGTCGGTCAGCGTCGACATCACATGCTTGACGCCGGTGATGTTGGCGACCGCGTCCTCGACGCGCTTGCTGACCTGACTTTCGAGTTCAGCCGGCGCGGCGCCGGACTGCGTCACCGTTACCGAGACGAGCGGCACGTCGATGTTCGGGAAGCGCGTCACCGGCAGCTTCGAGAACGAGAGCAGGCCGAGCACGCACAGCACGACGAAGAGCAGGATCGAGGGAACCGGCTTGCGGATCGACCAGGCTGAGAAGTTGATGTTCATTCGCGGCCCCGTCAGTTCGTCGTGACGGGGGTGATCACGTCACCGTCGCGCACGAAGGTGCCGGCGCGTGCGACCACGCTCTCGCCCTCGGCGAGGCCGGAGACGATCTCGGCGCGCCCGTCGCCGATCAGGCCGAGCTCGACCTTCTTGGTCGCGACCTTGCTGTCCTTGACCGTCTGCACGGTCGCGCCGGCGCGCGTATAGGTGATCGCCGAAAGCGGCAGGACCACATTGTTCTTACGGCCGGTCTCGATGACGCCGCGGGCGAAGGAGCCGATCGCCACCGGCGGATTGCCCTTGAGCGCGATGCGCACCCGTCCGAGCCGCGACGCCTTGTCGACCTCCGGCGCGATCAGGCGGATCTCGCCTTCCAGCGCCTGTGTCGCCCCGGCCGGCGTCACCGCCACTTTCTGGCCGTGCTTCAGGCTGGGAATCTCGACCTCGGCGACCTCCGCCTCGAGCTCGACGGCACCGTCCGCGATGACCTTGAACAGCGGCTCGGCCGCGGCCATCGTCGCCATCGCCCCGAGACGGGCATTGCGGCGGCTGACGATACCGGCCTTCGGCGTCTTGATCTCGGTGCGCGCCAGCTTGACGTCGATGTCCTTGCCCTGGGCTTTCGCCAAAGCGAGGTCAGCGGTCATGATCGCGAGGTTCTGCTTGGCCGAGTTCAACCGCGCCTGTGCCGCCCGGGCGGCCGTGGCGCGCAGATCATAGGTCTCGACGCTGGCATTGCCGGTGTCGCGCAGCGACTTCGTCCGGTCGAAGGCGTTGTTGGCCTGCACCAGATTGGCCTCGGCCTCGACGATCTGCGCCTTGGCCTGGTCGACGCCGGCCTCGGCGCGCTGGATCTGCGCGTCGTTCTGGCTGCGCTGCACGTCGAGCGTGGTGCGGGACAGTCGCGCCAGCACCTGGCCGGCGACCACGCGCTCGCCCTCCTCCGCCAGCAGTTCGGTGATCACGAAGCCATCGATCTCGGGCGCGACCATGATCTCGTCGCGGGCGATCATCGAGCCGGAGACGACGACGCTCTGGACGATCTCGCCGCGCTTGGCCGAGGTGACGGTGATCGCCGGGCCGGCGCTGGGCTGCTGAACGGCGGCGGCCGCCGTTCCCTGGGCCATACCAGCCGTGGGCAGGCCGGCGAGAGCGAGGAACGACAGGACGACGAGGCTCTTATGGGTGACAGGCATGGGTGCGGCTCTTTGCGCGTTCATGGTTGATCGTCCGCGGCCGGCGGCAGCAGCATCACCGCTGCCAGCCCGCGCATCGCGGCGAAAAGGGTCTCGGCACCGGCGGCGGCGTCGAATTCGGGATCGACGGCACGCCGGCAGAAGAAGCCGTCGGCCATCATGAATATCGCCTGCAGGAAGCGCGCTTGATCGAGATTGGCAGGCAGCTCGCCATTCTCGCGGGCGACCGCGACTGCCTCAGTCAGCCCCTGCTCGACCGTGCCGTCGATGCCGGCGCACATCTGCGCCATCTGCGGATTGCGGGCAGCCTCCGCCCAGATCTGCAGGGCGATGATCGCCTTCTCGCGCGGCTTGCGCACGAGATGGAAACGACCAAGTTCTTCCAACTGGTCGAGCAAGCCGCCCTTCTGTGGATCGAGCCCGGCGAAATCGGCGGCGATCTCGCTGCGGTCGCGCTCGGCGATGCCCGCGACGATCGCGTCCTTCGAGGGGAAATAGCGATAGAGATTGCCGGGGCTCATCCCGGCCTCGAGAGCGACGTCGTTCATCGTCGCGGCATGGAATCCGGAGCGCGCGAAGACCTGCTCCGCCGCATCGAGAATGCGGATATGGCGATCGGAGAGGCCGCGCTCGGCCTGATGCTGGTCTGCTGCGTGCGACAAGGTTCGGCCAAACAATGAGAATGAACGTTCATTCTCATTGCCTGAAGCCGGCTCGGCTGTCAATGCGGAATACGGCCACCGGTTGCATTTCTGGTAAATGCGTTCACCAGATTGCATGAAGTATGCACGATGCGGGGCGCCGCCATACCTGCCGAGCCCGACAATCCGCTTGCCGATGGCGGCCCCTGCCCGCATCATCTGTCGCCAGCAGGCATGCCGAGAGTTCCGGGGGCGCAACCGACCGCCGCGATGAACGACCAGTCCTTTCGTTTTCCATACCGGCGCCGGCTTCGCACGCGCCTCGACCGTCTGCCTCCGCCGCGGAAACCTGTGCTGATCGTGTTGCATCAGGAGCATTCCACGGCCGGCCGCGTCGGCCGCCTCCTGGCGGAGCGCGGATATGCGCTGGACATCCGCAAGCCGCGCTTCGGCGACCCGCTGCCCCAGACCATGCGTGAGCATGCCGGAGCGGTGATTTTCGGCGGCCCGATGAGCGCCAACGACCCCGACGATTTCGTCAAGGCCGAGATCGACTGGATCGGGGTCTGCCTCAAGGAACAGGCACCCTTTCTCGGCATTTGCCTGGGAGCCCAGATGCTGACCCGGCATCTCGGCGGCACGGTCTACACCCATCCGCAGGGCCGCGCCGAGGTCGGATACTACCGGCTCGACCAGACCGAAGCTGGCAGGAGCCACGCAGAAGCGGCCGGCTTCGCCTGGCCGGACACCGTCTATCAATGGCACCGCGAGGGCTTCGACTGCCCGGCCGGCGCCGAATGCCTCGCCACTGGCGGCGACTTCCCGGTGCAGGCGATCCGCGCCGGCGAGCAAGCCTATGGCATCCAGTTTCACCCCGAGGTGACGCCGGCGATGATGTGCCGCTGGTCGGTCCGCGGTCATGAGCGCACGCTGATGCCCGGCGCGCAGCTGCGCCAGCAGCATCTCGACGGCTGGTACCAGTACGACCCGGCCGTCCGCAGCTGGCTCGACGCCTTCCTCGATCACTGGCTGAAGCAGCCGGCAACCAGCACAGGCCCGACCGCGTGAGCCGCACCATCCTCGTCCTCGGCGCCGGCATCGTCGGCGTCTCCTGCGCGCTCGCGCTGCAGCAGCGCGGCTTCGCCGTCACCCTGCTCGACCGGAAGGAGCCCGGCCGCGAAACCTCCTATGGCAATGCCGGCGTGATCGGCCGCTCCTCGCTGGTGCCGCTCAACAATCCCGGGCTCTACGCCAAGCTTCCGGGCTATCTCGGCAACCGCCATCCGGCCCTACATCTCGACTGGCGGCGCGCGCTCACCAGTCCGGGCTGGATGCTGCGCTTCCTCTGGGAAGGGCGTGCGTCGCAGGCCGCAGCCCGGATCGCGGCGATGGACGGGTTGACCGCGACGGCGGTGACGCGGCACCGCGCCCTGATGCAGCAGGCCGGCATCTCCCATCGCCTGCGCGAGACCGGCACGCTCAAGCTCTGGCGCAGCGAGGCCGGCCTCGCGTCGGCCCGCGCCGAGCAGGAGCTGCTGAAGGCGCATGGCATCGAATCCGAGATCCTCGACCGGCAAGGCATCTCGGCGCTCGAACCCTCGCTCAACCCGATCTTTCCGACCGGCCTCTTCATTGCCGCCAATGGTTCGTTTGACTCGCCCGGCGCCGTCACCGCCGGCTACGCCGCCCTGTTCGTCGCCCGCGGCGGCACCCTCATTCGGGAGGAGGTCGGCTCTCTGCGCCGGGAAGGCGCGCTCTGGCGGATCCAGACCGCGCAACGCATGTACGAAGCCAGCGACGTCGTGATCGCGCTCGGCCCCTGGAGCGCCGACCTGCTGCGCCCGCTCGGCCTAGATCCGAAGCTCGATGTCGAGCGCGGCTACCACCGCCATTTCGCGGCGGGCGACGGCGCCCGCCTGAGCCGGCCGGTCTATGATGTCGATGCAGCCTATTTCATGACTCCGATGGAGGAAGGCTACCGCGTCACCAGCGGCGTCGATCTCAGCCTCCGCGACGCGCCTGACCAGTTGCGCCAGATCGAGAGCGTCACGCAAAGCGCGCGCGAGGCCTTCCCGCTCGGCGGCATGCTCGGCAAGACCTGGCGCGGGGCCCGGCCGACCCTGCCGGATTCGCTGCCGATGATCGGCGCCGCGCCCGGGCATCAGGGGCTCTGGCTCGCCTTCGGCAACCAGCATCTCGGCTTCTCGACCGGACCGATGACCGGCGAATTGCTCGCCGCGCTCCTCAATGGCGAGGCGCCGCCGATCGACCCGAAGCCCTACGCACCGGGGCGGTACATCCGCTAAGGGCCCCGATCATCGGAAGAGGCGCGGGTACAGCGCCAACGAAAAACGCCAGCCCGGAGGCTGGCGTCGATCGAGCCCTGCAAGCGCAGGCCGTCGCGTCGGATGGCCGCGCCGGTAGCGTTCGCGCCGTCTCAGACCTGGCGGGCCACCATCATCTTCTTGACCTCGGCGATCGCCTTGGCCGGGTTCAGCCCCTTCGGGCAGGCATTGGCGCAGTTCATGATGGTGTGGCAGCGATAGAGCCGGAACGGGTCCTCGAGATCGTCGAGGCGCTCGCCGGTGGCCTCGTCGCGCGAGTCGATCAGCCAACGATAGGCCTGCAGCAGCGCGGCCGGGCCGAGATAGCGGTCGCCATTCCACCAGTAGCTCGGGCACGAGGTCGAGCAGCAGGCGCAGAGGATGCACTCATAGAGCCCGTCGAGCTTCTCGCGGTCGTCCTTGGCCTGCGACCATTCCTTCTCCGGCGCCGGCGTCGTCGTCTTGAGCCAGGGCTCGATCGAGGCGTGCTGGGCGTAGAAGCGGGTGAGGTCGGGGACCAGGTCCTTGACCACCGGCATGTGCGGCAGCGGGTAGATCGCGACCTTGCCCTTGGAGCCGCACTCATCGATGCCGGTGGTGCAGGCGAGCCCGTTCTTGCCGTCCATGTTCATGGCGCAGGAACCGCAGATGCCCTCGCGGCAGGAGCGCCGGAAGGTCAGCGTCGGGTCGACCTTGTTCTTGATCCAGATCAGCGCGTCGAGGACCATCGGCCCGCAATCCTCGCGGTCGACATAATAGGTGTCGGTACGCGGATTGGCGGTGTCGTCGGGGTTCCAGCGATAGACCTTGAACTCGGTGACCTTCTTGGCGCCGGCCGGCTTCGGCCAGGCCTTGCCCTCGGTCAGGCGGGAGTTCTGAGGAAGATTGAATTCGGCCATCGTTCAGATCGTCCTCAATACACCCGCGCCTTGGGCTTGATGTACTCGATGTCGTTCGAGAGCGTGTAGGTGTGCACCGGACGGTCGTCGAGCGTGACGGTGCGCTTCTCGTCGTCGATCCAGGCGAGCGTGTGCTTCATCCAGTCCTTGTCGTCGCGGTTCGGATAGTCCTCGCGGGCATGGGCGCCGCGGCTTTCCGGACGGTTCAGGGCCGAATCCATGGTCACCACGGCCTGGGTGATCAGGTTCTCGAACTCCAGCGTCTCGATCAGGTCCGAGTTCCAGATCAGCGAGCGGTCGGTCACGGCGATGTCGGTGATGCCGCCCCAGACCTCGTGGATCAGCTTGTGGCCCTCTTCCAGCGTCTCGCCGGTGCGGTAGACCGCGCAGTTGTTCTGCATGGTCCGCTGCATGCGGTCGCGCAGATCGGCGGTCGAGGTCCCACCCTTGGCGTTGCGGTACTTGTCGAGGCGCGACAGCGAGAGGTCGGCCGAGTTCTTCTGCAGCTCCGGCTGCTTCTCGCCGGCCTTGACCGTCTCGGCGCAGCGCAGCCCGGCCGCGCGGCCGAAGACGACGAGGTCGATCAGCGAGTTCGAGCCGAGGCGGTTGGCACCGTGCACGGAGACGCAGGCCGCCTCGCCGATCGCCATCAGGCCCGGCACCACCGCATCGGGATCGCCGCCGACCTTGGTCAGGACCTCGCCGTGGAAGTTCGTCGGGATGCCGCCCATGTTGTAGTGCACCGTCGGCAGCACCGGGATCGGCTCGCGAGTCACGTCGACGCCGGCGAAGATCTTGGCGCTTTCCGAGATGCCGGGCAGGCGCTCGTGCAGGATCTTCGGGTCGAGATGGTCGAGATGCAGGTAGATGTGGTCCTTGTTCTTGCCGACGCCGCGCCCGCCACGGATCTCCATGGTCATCGAGCGTGAGACGACGTCGCGCGAGGCGAGGTCCTTGGCCGAGGGGGCATAGCGCTCCATGAAGCGCTCGCCCTCGGAATTGGTGAGGTAGCCGCCCTCGCCGCGCGCGCCCTCGGTGATCAGGCAGCCCGAGCCGTAGATGCCGGTCGGGTGGAACTGCACGAACTCCATGTCCTGCAGCGGCAGGCCGGCGCGCAGCACCATGCCGCCGCCATCGCCGGTGCAGGTATGGGCCGAGGTCGCCGAGAAATAGGCGCGGCCATAGCCGCCGGTCGCCAGGATGGTCTGCTGCGAGCGGAAGCGGTGCAGCGTGCCGTCATCGAGCTTGAGCGCGATCACGCCGCGGCAATGGCCGTCATCGTCCATGATCAGGTCGATGGCGAAGTACTCGATGAAGAACTCGGTGTTGTAGCGCAGCGCCTGGCCATAGAGCGTGTGCAGCATGGCGTGGCCGGTGCGATCGGCGGCGGCGCAGGTGCGCTGGGCCGGCGGGCCCTCGCCGAACTCGGTGGTCATGCCGCCGAAGGGGCGCTGGTAGATCTTGCCGCTCTCGGTGCGCGAGAAGGGCACGCCCCAGTGCTCGAGCTCGTAGACGGCAGCCGGCGCGTTGCGGACGAGATACTCGATCGCATCCTGGTCGCCGAGCCAGTCCGACCCCTTGACGGTGTCGTACATGTGCCACTGCCAGGTGTCTTTGCCCATGTTGCCGAGCGAGGCGGCGACGCCGCCCTGGGCCGCGACGGTGTGCGAGCGCGTCGGGAAGACCTTGCTGATGCAGGCGGTGCGCAGGCCGGCCTGCGAGCAGCCGACGGTGGCACGCAGGCCCGCGCCGCCGGCGCCGACGACGACGACGTCGAAGCTATGGTCGGTGATGGGGTAGGCCTGGCCGGTATAGGCCGGCCGCGAGGGGCCACGGGTGAGCGCCATGGTTCAGCCTCCGAAAGAGAGCTTGAGCAATGCGAAGGCGCAGGCGGCGCCGACCGCGATCGCGAAGAAGGTGTTGGCCATCACGGCCAGGATCTTCAGGCCCTCGCTGTGGATGTAGTCCTCGATGATGACCTGCATGCCGAGGCGCATATGCACCGCGCCCGAGACCACGAAGAGCAGCATCAGGATCGCCACCAGCGGGTTCGCCAGCGTCGCCACGGCGGCCGGATAGGGCTTGCCGATCAGCGAGATCACGACGAGCAGGAAGGCGATCGTCAGGAGAACGTTGGCGACGGCGGTGACGCGCTGCAGCCAGAAGTGCCCGGTGCCGGACTTGGCCGAGCCGAGGCCGCGGACGCGGGCGAGCGGGGTGCGCATCGACGATTTGGAGAGCATCGGCGTTTCCTCAGCGCACGGCGTAGGCGACGATCCAGACCAGCAGGGTCAGGATGCCGGAGACCAGGCCGCTGAACTTGGCGAGGTTCATCCGGGTCTGCGGATCGTAGCCATGACCCATGTCCCAGATGAAATGGCGCAGGCCACCGACCATGTGGTGGAGCAGCACGAAGGTGTAGCCGAACAGCACGAGCCGGCCGAGCACCGAGCCGGCGATCGCTTGCGCTGTATCATAGGCGCCGGGGCCGGAAGCGGCCGCAATGAGCCAGAGCGCGACCAGCAGCGTGCCGCCATAGAGCGCCGCCCCGGTGGCGCGATGAGCGACGGACATCGCCATCGTCCAGGACCAGCGATAGATCTGCAGATGCGGCGAAAGCGGCCGCGCCGCCGGTTTGACCTCGGCCAAGTTGATGACTCCCGAACCTTCGAGCTCGCAGGCGAACGATCTCTTGGTATCGTTCTAGAGTGTATGGCTCTCTAACGAAACCCGATCTCTGCTGCAATGCGATAGCGTCAAGGCCAGGTTACAGAAATGCATTTGTGTAACTTCGGCCTGCGGACCCGGCGCCTGCACGCTGCCAGGCCTCAACGCGGCAGCAGCGCCCAGTAGTCGAAATCGAGAATAACGCCCTCGGCATACTGGTCGCCCTGTTTCAACGGAAGCTCGTTGCAGGGCAGGTTCTTGGTCGCGACGAGACGCAGGCGCAGCGCACCGACATCCTCGCGTCCCGGCAGTTCGGCCGCCTCCAGCACCTCGCTCCAGGCATAGACCGTGTCGCCCGAAAACAGCGGTGCGACATGCCGGCCGGCATTGATCGCGGCAATATGGAAGGCGTTGCCGAGCCCGTTGAAGGAGAGCGCCCGCGCCAGGCTGATGACATGACCGCCATAGATCAGGCGCTTGCCGAAACGGGTCTCGCGCGCGCCATAGCCGTCGAAATGAACTTTTGCGGTGTTCTGATAGAGCCGCGTCGCGATCTGGTGCTCAGCCTCCTCGACGGTCATGCCGTCGACATGGTCGATGCGCTCGCCCGCCTGGTAGTCGCCCCATCGAAAAGGCGAGCCGGCGAGCCCGTCGTCATAGCCGGCGAGCGCCAGCGCCGGGCAACTCTCGCCCAACGCTTCCGGTAGCACCGCCTTGGGCAGCTCTGGAACGAGCTCGAACGCCGCCGGCGTGCCGGGGCTGCGCTTGCGCACGAGCACCCAGCGGGCATAGCTCAGCACGATCTCGCCATGCTGGTTGCGGCCGATCGAGCGGACATAGACGATGCCGGAATCGCCGCCCGAGGTCTGCTTCAGCCCAATGACCTCCGAGGTCGCAGACAACGTGTCGCCGGGATAGACCGACTTCAGAAAACGCCCATCGGCATAGCCGAGATTGGCGACCGCATTGATCGAGATGTCCGGCACCGTCTTGCCGAAGACGATGTGGAAAACGAGGAGATCGTCGACCGGCGCCCCGGGATAGCCGATCGCCTTGGCGAAGGCGTCCGACGACTGCACCGCGAAACGCGGGCCGTAAAGCGCGGTATAGAGCGTGACATCGCCGCTCGTGACGGTACGCGGCGTCGCATGGACGATCGTCTCGCCCAGCCGGAAATCCTCGAAGAAACGGCCGGGGCTGGTCTTGGCCACAGTGCTTCTGCCGGCATCGGCCGTCGACATATCCGCCATGAATTCCTCCCGGAACGGTTGGAACCGATTGTGCAACGCAGCAGATGGCGCCGTCCAGCCTGCCGCGGCCGCTCAGGCCGTCAGCTCGGCGAGCTTCATCAGGTCGACATTGGCGCCGCAGACCAAGACGCCGAGCCGCTCGCCGGGCATGGGCTTGTAGGCGCCGCTGATAAGGGCACCGAGCGCCGCCGCTCCCCCGGGCTCGACCGCGAGACGGAAATCGCGCCAGAGCACGCGCTGCGCCTCGGTAATCGCCGCATCCGGCACCAGGGCGACATGGTCGACCGTGTCCTTGCTGACATCGTAGACGAGCTGGCCGACATTGCGCGCGCCGAGCGAGTCCGCCGCCACGGAGGCGACCGTCACTGTCACCGGCGCCTTGGCCTCCAGCGCGGCCTGCAGTGCCCGCGAACCTTCCGGCTCGACGCCGACGACCTTGACGTTGGTGCCAGCGAACCAGGCGGCGATGCCCGAGATCAGCCCGCCGCCGCCGACCGCGACCAGCACAGTGTCGAGATCGGGCTCCTGCCTGTGCCATTCGCGGCCGAGCGTGCCCTGGCCGGCAATGGTCTCCTTGGCCGAGAAGGGATGGATCTTGAGCGCGCCGGTCTCGGCCACGAACTTGTCGCAGGCCGCCTGGGCGTCGTCATATTGCGCGCCGCCGATGCGGACATCGGCGCCGAAGCGTCGGATCGCCTCGATCTTCGCCGCCGGCGAGATCTCCGGCACGAAGATCGTCGCCTTGACCCCGCGCTTGCCGGCGGCATAGGCCACCGCCGCGCCGTGATTGCCGCCCGAGGCGGCTGCCACCCCGGCGGCCGGCACATCGAGCGAAAGCAGGTTGTTGAAGGCGCCGCGCGTCTTGAACGAACCGGCATGCTGCAGGCATTCGAGCTTCAGCGAGACATCGGCGCGCGAGCCGAAGGCGCCGGTGCCGAGCCGCATCACCGGGGTGGTGCGGGCATGGCCGGCGATGCGCTCTGCCGCGGCTTCGATCATCTGGCGGGGCACGGGCTGGTCAGACATGGCGGGTTCCTGCGAGGCGGGCCGATCCGGCACGAAACTCCAGATCGCGATGGGAAGACCGTGGCTATCGCGTCCCGGCGGATCGGGGAAGGGCTTTCCGCGCCCGGCGGCGATGTGCCCGGCGACGACCAGCGCCGCCAGCGCATCGAGCGCGTCGTCCGCCGCAGCGCCGCGTGGCGGCAATGCGGTCAGGCAGGTCTCGGGCAGGCCGGCCGCCAGCAGCAGGGCGCGCCGCTCAGTCATTCCCGCGGGATTGATCGTCCCCCTGATCTTCTTGGGGTGCAGGAGCGGCGCGCCGCGTATCGTCGCGAAGGCAAGTTCAGGATGCGTCTCGAAGGTGCACTCGCGCCATTCCGGCTCCGCCCGCAGGAAGGCGTCGATCTCGCGGATCTTCGGGAACAGGTGGAAGCCCTGCTGCGAGACCTTGCGTGGCGGGCTCGAGGTCGCGAGCGCGGTGCGGCAGGCATCGGCGTAGTCGGCCGCATGGACCGCACCGCGCGACGGGATCGAGAACACCGAGGACTGCCGTTCGCCCAGCCGGCTGCGCACTGCCTGCTCCGGGCCGCGCCCGGAGCCTTCGATCCGGTCCGGCAGGCCGATCGGCATGTCGACGGCGACGAGGCTACCCGGCGGCAGATTGCGGATCAGCTCGATCCAGCTGCGCTCGACCCGCAGGATCGGCGGCTCAGTGATCGAAACGTCACATAAGGCTGCGATCCAACCGCCCTTGCAGCCGTCAACGCCCACGATGCAGCTCATTCTCGAATCCTCGCCCGCGGGGGTGACGTACCGGCGCCACAGCGTTTAGTGTGCGCTGCAACAGGAACCGTCAGGAGTGTCGTCATGACCGCTATCCGACCGCGCCGCAGCGTACTCTACATGCCCGGTTCCAATGCGCGCGCCCTGGAAAAGGCCCGCGAGATAGCGGCCGACGCCCTGATCCTTGATCTCGAGGACGCCGTCGCTCCGGATGCCAAGGACCTCGCCCGCAACCAGGTCTGCGACGCCGTAAAGGCCGGCGGCTATGGCAGGCGCGAGCTGGTGATCCGCACCAACGGTCTCGACACCCCCTGGTTCGATGCCGATCTCGCCGCAGCGGCCGAGGCCGGCCCGGACGCGATCCTGATTCCGAAGGTCTCCTCGCCCGAGACCTTGGCCGAGATCGGCCACCGGCTCGCCGGCCTCTGGGCCAAGCCCGAGACCCGTGTCTGGGCGATGATCGAGACGCCGCTCGCCATTCTCGACTGCGAGCGCATCGCCCGTGCCGCCCATGAGGCCAGCACCCGGCTTGCCTGTTTCGTCCTCGGCACCAACGACCTCGCCAAGGAGACCCGCGCCCGCTTCGTGCCCGGCCGGGCGCCGATGCTGCCCTGGCTGACCACCGCGATCCTAGCGGCCCGCGCCCACGGCCTCGACGTGATCGACGGCGTCTACAACGACCTCAAGGACGAGGCCGGCTTTAGGGCCGAATGCGAGCAGGGCCGCGATCTCGGCTTCGACGGCAAGACGCTGATCCATCCCGGCCAGGTCGCGACCGCCAACGCCATCTTCGCGCCGGAGGAAGCCGAACTCGTACGGGCCCGCGCGGTGATCGCCGCCTTCGAGCAGCCCGAGAACGCCGACAAGGGCGCGATCCAGCTCGATGGCCGCATGGTCGAGCGCCTGCACGCCGAGATGGCGCGCCGGGTCGTCGCACTCGCCGAAGCGATCTGAACGCGCCTGCGCCGGCCCTAGGGCCTGCACGGTCGACCTGTGCAGGGCCGGCGCCAACTTTACCTACAGTTATACGCCGTTAAAATTTAAACTGCGGCCGGTCTGGCATGTAATCCATGTTGGAAACCCCGGCTTTAATTGGCGTTTAACCAATCTATCATAGCCCTAGCCGGCAAAACATAAGCCGGACCATGGGGGGAATATCTTGCTTGGATTGAGAACGTCTCGTTTCGGCGCCAGCCTTGGAGCCGACGAGGCCGCGGCCATTCGCCGGTCGCAGGCTGTCATCGAGTTCGATCTGGACGGCAGCATCCTCACCGCAAACGAGAATTTCCTGCGCGTCGTCGGCTATGGCCTCGACGAGATCAAGGGCCGGCATCACGCGATCTTCGTCGAGCCCGGCTATGGCGGCACGGAAGCATACCGCGCCTTCTGGGCAAGGCTCCGCCAGGGCGAGGCGATCGACGCCCAGTTCCTGCGCCTTGGCAAGGGTGGAAGGCAGGTCTGGCTGCAGGCGACCTACACGCCGATCCTCGACCGCGCCGGCAGGCCGCGGAAAGTGATCAAATTCGCCACCGACATCTCCGCGACCAAGGGCCTGATCGCCAATTTCGAAGGCCAGGTCGCGGCGATCCGCAAATCCCAGGCGGTGATCGAGTTCGACCTCACGGGAACTATCCTCGACGCCAACGAGAATTTCCTGAGGGCTCTGGGCTACGGGCTGGACGAGATCAAGGGACGGCACCACGGCATCTTCGTCGATGCCACGACGCGTGCCGGCGACGACTATCGGCGCTTCTGGCAGAAGCTCGGCCGCGGCGAGTACGATGACGGCCAGTATCTGCGCCTCGGCAAGGACGGCCGGCAGGTCTGGATCCAGGCGAGCTACAATCCGATCCTCGATGCGCTCGGCCAGCCCTACAAGGTGGTCAAATACGCGACCGACATCACGGAAAGCCGCATGGCGCAGGAGGCACTGCGCAAGGCCGTCGACGAGACCCGCGAGGTGGTCGAGGCGGCCATGGCCCGGAACCTGACGCAGCGCGTCGCGCTGGCGGGCAAGCAGGGCGATGTCGCCCTGCTTTGCAGCGGCGTCAACGATCTCGTTGGCTCCGTCTCCGCGGTCATCCAGGCGGTGTCCGAAATCTCGGGCAAGGTCAGCCTCGGCTCGCACCGCATCAGCCACGACAGCCGCGATCTCGCCCAGCGGACCGAGGAGCAGGCAGCCAGTCTGGAGGAAACCGCCGCGACCACCGAAGAACTCGCCGCCTCGGTGAAGCAGAGCGCCCAGCGCGCCCGCGAGGCGACCGAACTCGGCGCCTGCGCGACCGACGTCGCCGAGCGCGGCGGCGCCATCGTCGCCGATGCCGTGACCGCGATGGAGCGGATCGAGAAAGCCTCGAACGACATCTTCGAGATCATCACGGTGATCGACACCATCGCTTTCCAGACCAATCTTCTGGCTCTCAACGCCGCGGTCGAGGCGGCCCGCGCCGGTGATGCCGGCAAGGGCTTCGCGGTCGTCGCCTCGGAGGTGCGTGCCCTCGCGCAACGCTCGGGCGCCGCCGCCAACGACATCAAGAAGCTGATCACCAATTCGAGCGAGCAGGTCTCCGGCGGAGTGAGGCTGGTCAGGGAAACCGGAGGCGCTCTGGCGGAAATCGTCGTCGCCTCGAAGAGCGTGGCCGCGGCCCTCGCCGACATTTCGAGTGCCTCGCAGGAGCAGGCCAACGGCATCGACGAGGTCGCCCGGGTCGTCGCCCATATGGACGATGTCACCCAGCGCAATTCGGCGATGGCCGAGCAGAGCGCCGCCATCGCCGGTGAACTCGAACAGGCGACCGAGACGCTCAGGCAGATGGTTGCCTCGTTCCAGCTAGCCGCTGGTGGCGACACGCCGGCCGGAGGGCGGCAGTGGAACGAGCTTGGCCGCCTCGCGGGCAGGGCGGAGGCGCGCGCTGCCTGAAGCCGCCCTTGCAGGCCTAGCCCCGCACGAAAAAGGCCGCAGGCCCTCTTTCGAGGATGCCTGCGGCCTTTTGCTATGAACGCTCTGTGGCGATAGCCCGCGTCAGGCGGCCTTCCGGTCCTCGAAGACGCCGCGGAACTCGCGCAGCTGCACAAGCTGGTCGGCGAGGCGCTTCTGCTCGGCCTCGTCCTGCGAACCGGCGAGACGAGTCTCGGCGGTCAGGATTTCCTTGTCGAGCACCTCGAGGTTCACGTCCTCGATGAAACGGGCCTGCTCGGCCAGGATCGTCAGGCTCTCGGCATTGACCTCGGCGATGCCGCCGGAGACGTAGAATTCCTTGCCGTTGTTGGCATCGGTCTGGAGCATCACGATGCCGGGCTTCAGCACCGCGACCAGCGGCGCGTGGCCGGCGAGCACCGTCATCTCGCCCTCTACCGAGGGAACGATGACGCTGACGACATCGCCCGAGAACAGGATGCGCTCCGGCGAGACGAGTTCGAACTTGAAGGTGGCCATCGTAAAATCTCTCCAGGCTCGTCATGGTCGGGCCTGAGCCCGCCATCTCTGAAACCAGTGTCTTCTCGTCCAGAGCTTCCCGGGCCGGGCCTGGGAATGACGCGCGTCAGGTCTACCGGCCGGCAAAGCCGGCCGGGCTGGCCGTGAACCTTACGCCGCTTCGGCGGCCAGGCGCTGCGCCTTCTCGATCGCCTCGTCGATCGAGCCGACCATGTAGAAGGCCGCTTCCGGCAGGTGGTCGTACTTGCCCTCGACCAGGCCCTTGAAGCCCTTGATCGTGTCCTCGAGCGCGACGAGCTTGCCCGGCGAGCCGGTGAAGACTTCGGCGACGAAGAAGGGCTGTGACAGGAAGCGCTCGATCTTGCGGGCGCGGGCCACGGCGAGCTTGTCCTCTTCCGAGAGCTCGTCCATGCCCAGGATCGCGATGATGTCCTGCAGGGCCTTGTAGCGCTGGAGGATCTGCTGGACCTGGCGGGCGATGTTGTAGTGCTCGTCGCCGACGATCGCCGCGGAGAGCATGCGCGAGGTCGAGTCGAGCGGGTCGACCGCCGGATAGATGCCCTTTTCCGCGATCGAGCGCGAGAGCACGGTCGTGGCGTCGAGGTGGGCGAAGGAGGTCGCCGGGGCCGGGTCGGTCAGGTCGTCCGCCGGGACGTAGATCGCCTGCACCGAGGTGATCGAGCCCTTGTTGGTGGTGGTGATGCGCTCCTGCAGGTTGCCCATGTCGGTCGCCAGCGTCGGCTGGTAGCCCACCGCCGACGGGATGCGGCCGAGCAGAGCCGACACCTCGGAGCCCGCCTGCGTGAAGCGGAAGATGTTGTCGACGAAGAACAGCACGTCCTGGCCACGGTCGCGGAAGTCCTCGGCGACGGTCAGGCCCGAGAGCGCGACGCGCATGCGGGCGCCCGGGGGCTCGTTCATCTGGCCGTAGACCAGGGCGCACTTCGAGCCCTCGCCGCCGCCCTTCTTGTTCACGCCCGACTCGATCATCTCGTGATAGAGGTCGTTGCCCTCGCGGGTGCGCTCGCCGACGCCGGCGAACACCGAATAGCCGCCATGAGCCTTCGCGACGTTGTTGATGAGCTCCATGATCAGCACGGTCTTGCCGACGCCGGCGCCGCCGAACAGGCCGATCTTGCCGCCCTTGGCGTAGGGAGCCAGCAGGTCGACGACCTTGATGCCGGTGACCAGGATCTGGGCGTCCGTGGCCTGGTCGGCATAGGACGGAGCCGGCTGGTGGATGCCGCGGGTCGAGGAGGTCATGATCGGGCCGGCCTCGTCGACCGGCTCGCCGATGACGTTCATGATGCGGCCGAGGCACTCGTCGCCGACCGGGACGGCGATCGGCGCGCCGGTGTCGGTGACCGACTGGCCGCGGACCAGGCCTTCGGTCGAGTCCATCGCGATGGTGCGAACCGTGTTCTCGCCGAGATGCTGGGCGACTTCGAGAACCAGACGGTTGCCGAGATTGTCGGTCTCGAGCGCGTTCAGGATCTCGGGCAGGGCGCCGTCGAACTGCACGTCGACGACGGCGCCGATGACCTGCGCTACGCGGCCGGTACCGGTGTTGGCGGGCTTCTCGGCGGTCTTGGTCTTGGTTGCGGCTTTGGCCATGGTTTAAAACCTCGGATTCGCGTTCAGCGTGTCGGAAGGCCGGCGAACCGGCTTGATTCAGGCGGTTACAGCGCTTCCGCGCCGGAGATGATCTCGATGAGTTCCTTGGTGATCATGGCCTGACGCGAACGGTTGTAGATCTGCGTCTGCTTCTTGATCATCTCGCCCGCATTGCGGGTGGCGGAGTCCATCGCGGACATGCGGGCGCCCTGTTCGGAGGCCGCGTTCTCGAGCAGCGCCCGCAGGACCTGGACCGTCAGGCTGCGCGGCAGCAGCGTCTCGAGGATCTCGCCCTCTTCCGGCTCGTAGTCGTAGACCGCTTCGGTGGTCGCGGTGCCGGCCGGGATCTCGGCCGGGATGATGCGCTGGGCGGTCGGGATCTGCGCGATCACCGACTTGAACTTCGAGAAGAAGATCGTCGCGACGTCGAACTCGCCCGCAGCGAAGCGGGTCAGGATGTTCTGGGCGATGACCTCGGCATTGACGAAGCCGACCTGCTTGAACTCGCGCAGGTCGATGACCTCGATGATGTCGTTCTCGAACAGACGCTTCAGGGCGTCGTAGCCCTTCTTGCCGACGCAGAGGATCTTGACCGTCTTGCCCTCGGCCTTGAGCGCCTGCGCTTTCTCGCGCGCCAGACGGGCGATCGAGGAGTTGAAGGCGCCGCACAGGCCGCGCTCGGCGGTGAAGACGACGAGCAGGTGGACCTTGTCCGAGCCCGTGCCGGAGATCAGGCGCGGCGCGCTGTCGCCGGAGATGCCGCCGGCGAGATTGGCCAGCACCTTCTCCATGCGCTCGGCATAGGGACGAGCCGCCTCGGCCGCCATCTGGGCGCGGCGCAGCTTCGCCGCCGCGACCATCTGCATGGCCTTGGTGATCTTCTGCGTCGCCTTCACGGAGGCGATGCGGTTTCTAAGGTCCTTTAGCGAGGGCATGTCTTGCTCTCTCCGTCGTGCCCGGCCCGCTGCCGGGCATCCACGTCTTCAACCCCGTTCGTCGCCCACCGCCCGGCATTTCCGGGCAAGACGTGGCTGGTCGGCACGAGGCCGACCATGACGCCGTGGATCAGGCGAACGTCTTGGCGTAGCCCGAGACGATGTCCTTCAGCTTCGCGGCGTTCGCATCCGAAAGATCCTTCGTCGAGCCGATCTCGCTCAGCAGGTCGGCGTGCTTGCCGCGGACCAGCGAGAGCAGGCCGTCCTCGAAGGCACGGACCTTGTTGACCGGCAGCGGGTCGAGATAGCCGTTCACGCCGGCATAGATCACGACCGTCTGCTCTTCCATCTTGAGCGGCGAGAACTGGCCCTGCTTCAGGAGCTCCGTCAGGCGGGCGCCGCGGTTGAGCAGGCGCTGCGTGACGGCGTCGAGGTCCGAGCCGAACTGGGCGAAGGCCGCCATCTCGCGATACTGGGCGAGCTCGCCCTTGATCTTGCCCGCGACCTTCTTGGTCGCCTTGGTCTGCGCGGCCGAGCCGACGCGCGACACCGAGAGGCCGACGTTCACCGCCGGGCGGATGCCCTGGTAGAACAGATCGGTCTCGAGGAAGATCTGGCCGTCGGTGATCGAGATCACGTTGGTCGGGATGTAGGCCGAGACGTCGTTCGCCTGAGTCTCGATGACCGGCAGAGCGGTCAGCGAGCCGAGACCGGCCTCCTCACCCATCTTGGCGGCGCGCTCGAGCAGGCGGGAGTGGAGATAAAACACGTCGCCGGGATAGGCCTCGCGGCCCGGCGGGCGGCGCAGCAGCAGCGACATCTGGCGATAGGCGACGGCCTGCTTGGACAGGTCGTCATAGATGATCACGGCGTGCATGCCGTTGTCGCGGAAGTACTCGCCCATGGCGCAGCCGGCGAAGGGCGCCAGGAACTGCATCGGCGCGGCGTCCGAGGCGGTGGCGGCGATGACGATCGAGTACTCCAGCGCGCCGCGCTCCTCGAGCACCTTCACGAGCTGAGCGACGGTCGAGCGCTTCTGGCCGACGGCGACGTAGACGCAGTAGAGCTTCTGGCTCTCCGGCGCGCCTTCGACGTTGAGCGGCTTCTGGTTCAGGATCGTGTCGAGCGCCACGGCGGTCTTGCCGGTCTGGCGGTCGCCGATGATCAGCTCGCGCTGGCCGCGGCCGATCGGGATCAGGGCGTCGATCGCCTTGAGGCCGGTCGCCATCGGCTCGTGCACCGACTTGCGCGGGATGATGCCGGGGGCCTTGACGTCGACGCGGGCGCGCTGGGTGGCCTTGATCGGGCCCTTGCCGTCGATCGGGTTGCCGAGCGCGTCGACGACGCGGCCGAGCAGCTCCTTGCCGACCGGCACGTCGACGATGGCGCCGGTGCGCTTGACGGTCTGGCCTTCCTTGATCTCGCGGTCGGAGCCGAAGATCACGACGCCGACATTGTCGCTCTCGAGGTTGAGCGCCATGCCGCGCACGCCGGACTCGAACTCGACCATCTCACCGGCCTGGACCTTGTCGAGGCCGTAGACGCGGGCGATGCCGTCGCCGACGGAGAGAACCTGACCGACTTCGGTGACGGACGCCTCGGACCCGAAATTGCTGATCTGGGTCTTCAGGATCGCGGAGATTTCAGCGGCGCGGATGTCCATCAGCCGACCTCTTTCATGGCAAGACGAATTGAATTGAGTTTGGTTTTCAGGGACGCATCGACCATGCGCGAGCCCATCTTGACGACGAGTCCGCCGATGATGGCCGGGTCGATCTTCACGGAAAGCGCGACATCCTGGCCGGCGACCTCCTTGAGGGTCGCGGTGATGTCCTTGAGCTGGGCGGCGGAGGGCTCCTCGGCCAGCGTCACTTCGGCGCTGACGATGCCCTTGGCCTCGGCGACCTTGGCGCGATAGGCGCGGATCATGCCCGGCAGCGCGAACAGGCGGCGCTTGCTGGCGACGAGCCCGATGAAATTGGCGGCGAGGCCCGAGATCCCGGCCTTGGCGAGCAGCGCGTTGACGGCGGCGACCTGGTCCTGGGCGGTGAAGGCGGGGCTCTCGATCAGCCGCTGCAGATCGGCGCTCTCGGCGATCATCGCGCTAAACGAATCGAGATCGGTGGCGACGGCATCGACCGCCTTGGCCTCGGTGGCCAGCTCGAACAGAGCCGTGGCATAGCGCCCGGCAACACCCGAGACAGGGGACTGTTCCTGCGATCCGCCCTGGGCCACGCTTCGCTCTCTCTTCCAAGGGACCGCCCCGGCGACCTTCTGACGAAGGTGGAGTGCATGGTCCCGACGCTGCGATGATCAAGCGCACGCCCGCCCGTTGCCAGGGCGCGCCGCGCTTGGATTGCGGCGGTGCACTAGCATGGGGATCGGGGGGCCGCAACCCGATGGGACGGGGTAGCGCACGCTTTGGATGCGGTCAAAGGAAGCGCCCCATGCATCGACCGCGCGACGAAGCTGGCGACACGGCCCGTAGGAGCGCCTCGCACAGGCAGCACCGATCGAAAGCGCGCGGCAGCCGAGCCGCTGGCCGGAGCACCGACCCTCCGCCTCGCGCGGGACGAGAATGGCGGCTCCTAAGCCGGCCGCGAACCATGATCTCCGCGCCCTCCACCAAATGCCCCGCTTGACCAGGCTCGTGGCTGCGATCGAGTGTTGGGCTGCGAACGGAGCAGGCCGCGATGCTGCGAGCATTGGTCTTGGGAACTGCCTTTCTGCTGGCGAGCGCTGGAAGCGCGCTTGCCCAACTGCAGAAAGTCAACTGCCAGACGCAGGGACCACAGCTCTATCTGGATCAAAACAATAGAAACGACTATCAGAGTTCGATGGATAGTAATGGCTGTAGATACAGTTTTTATTCTATCGGCAACAACGGCAGAATCAGCTTGGTTCTTGAAAAAGCGGTCGTGATGAAACAGCCCGAAAATGGCGAATTACGACGGGACGCGGAGTTTTCTTTCTTCTACAAGCCAAAGCCGGGTTTTAAAGGAGACGACAGTTTCGTGATTTATGTTTGCGGAAATGATCGAAACCACGCCGGATGTGCGAGACTGAGTTACCAGGCCACCATAAGGTAGCGCCACGCTCGCGCTCGAATTTGCAGAGCGTTATCGACCAATCCCGCGCCGAGACATCAATTACCATACTTCGTCCTAAGCCGTTTCAAATGCCACCCGCCCGCTGACAGCGCCGGTTTCACATGGGTAAGCCGCAGCATGCTGAGATCGCCTCCCCTCGCTCTGGCGCTGTTGCTCGCCAGCCCAACCATGTCGCTGGCGACCGCGAACTGCCAGACCCAGGGGCAGGTCTTCCGTGTCGAGCAGAGCGACAGGGTCGCCTTTCGATCGACCATGGACGGCGAGGGCTGCCGCTATGTGTATGCGCGGTTCCAGAAGGCCGTGATCATGAAGCCGCCCGAGAACGGGATCCTGTCCCAGGTCGGCGAGTTCTCGTTCCTCTACAAGCCGAGGCCAGGATTCACCGGGCAGGACAGCTATGTGATCTATATCTGCGCCATCAACTACCGCGGCTCGGGTTGTTCTCGGCTGACCTACGAGGCGACCGTCCGTTAGCGAGCGCAAGGGCTCCGAGCAGGAGAAGGTCGCCGTTTGCGCCGAAGCGGCGATGACGGGGATAGACCAGGGAAACTGACGCGGGCGAAGGAAATTGGACCGCCATGCTGCGAGTTTTGTCTCTCGGAACATGCCTTTCCCTGGCGACCATGAGCCTGGCGTTCGCGCAACTGCAGAAGGTCAATTGCCAGACGCAAGGCGAACCATTTTACCTCCATCAGAACAGCAAAGTTACCCATGAAAGCGTGATGGACGAAAACGGCTGCCGATACAGCTATATTTCGGCTCAGTCCGACGGCAGGCCCAGAGTATTCGAGAAGGCGGTCATCGCTCAGGCGCCCAAGAAGGGACAACTTTCACAACCAGGCGAATTTTCGTTCTTCTACAAACCGGGAAGCGGCTTCAAGGGAAAGGACACGTTCGCGGTCTACATCTGCGGCACGACGATGCATGGCTCCGGCTGCTCGCGGATCACCTACAACGTCACCGTTCGATAAGTACGCCGACGCTCGCTGGAAACTCTCCGGGGTCGACGGCGCCCCCGGGCCTATGCGGGCCTTGCGACCGCTTCTGCCCGCCACAAAGCGTGAACGCTCGGGGATGCAACTCGCCGCGACACGGGCAATTACGGGTACACGCCAAGCGCCCGCTTGACTCAGCATTCGATCGAGATCCGGGTATCCGCAGAAATCGGAACTGTGACGATGCCAAGAATTCTGATTTTCAGCGTCGGATTTTGCCTTGTGGGCGCCGCGGCGCCGGCTCAAATGCTGCGAGTGAATTGTCAGACTGTCGGCCCTCAATATCATATTGTCGAAAATACAAAGCTCGATTACGACAGCTTGATGGATAAAAATGGCTGTCGATACAGCTACACGACATCTGGCATAACACTTGAGAAATCTGTCATCGCCAAAGCGCCTGCTAATGGTACATTGACGCAGACAGGAATTGCGTCATTCTTCTATACACCAAAAGAGAACTTCATCGGGAAAGATAATTTCGCTGTCTATGTCTGTGGGACCGGCAGGAGGGGTAAAGGTTCCGGCTGCGCGCGGTTCAACTACAACGTCACCGTTCACTAGCACCGCAGCGCTCATGCCCTGCGGATCGGCATTGAGCACCAGCACAACCTATCGCGCAGCGGTCCCGGCTCGTCCACGCCGCTTCGTTGCTTGCGGATGGCGCTCGATTACTGAGCGACGTAGGATGGACTGATACGCACGGACGCCGACATGTCACGAGTGTCCACCTATCTGACGGCCTTGCTCCTGGTGCCCGCAAGCGCCTCGCTGGCGGAGGCGGCCTGCCGGATACGAGGTTACGGCTTCCACGTCGAGCAGAATGACAGGGCCACATATGAGGCGACCATGGACAGCAATGGCTGCCGCCATGTCTACGGGGTCAGCGGATTTCTTACGATCCAGAAGACCGTGATCATGATCCGGCCCGCGAACGGCACCCTGTCGCAAACCGGAGAATTTTCGTTCCTCTACAAGCCGAAATCGGGATTTTCCGGCAAGGACACCTATGTAATCTATGTTTGCGGGACCAGTCGTCGCGGCACGGGCTGTTCCAGGCTCACCTACAACGCCATCGTCCAATAGGCTTCGCCGTGCTCACAAAAAGCTCTGCGGATCGACATCGACAGCAACCCTAACCGAGCCTTTCGGCCGCGGCGCCCGCTTCAGCCAGGCGCGCAGATAACCCTGCAGATCGATCTCCCGCGTCGTGCGCACGATCAGGCGCATGCGATGGCGGCCGCGCAGGATGGCGAGCGGCGCCTCGGCCGGGCCCAGAACCGCGACGCCGGCCGGGGCCTCGGCGCAGCGGGCAAGCGCCCGCGCATGCGTCTCGGCCTCGGCCTGCGAATTGGCCGAGACGATCAGTGCCGCCAGGCGCCCGAAGGGTGGCAGCCCGGCGGCTTCGCGAGCCGCCGTCTCGGCCGCATAGAACCGCTCGGGATCGCCCGAAATCAGCGCCTTCAGCACGGGATGGTTGGGGTCATGGGTCTGCAGCAGCGCCCTGCCCGGCTTCTCGCCGCGCCCGGCCCGGCCGGTGACCTGCCGCAGCACCTGGAAGGTACGCTCGGCGGCGCGCGGATCGCCCGAAGTCAGGCCGAGATCCGCATCGATCACGCCGACCAGCGTCATCCCCGGGAAGTTGTGCCCCTTCGCGACCAGCTGGGTGCCGATGACGATGTCGAACTCGCCTTCGGCGACCGCCATCAGCTCCTGCTTCAAGCGCTCGGTGCCGCCCGGAAAGTCGCTCGACAGCACGATCGCGCGCGCCTGCGGAAACAACGTCGCGACCTCTTCGGCCAACCGCTCGACGCCCGGGCCGCAGGCGGTCAGCGTCTCCGGCTTGTGACAGGCCGGGCATTCGTGCGGCCGGCGCTCGACATGGCCGCAGTGATGGCAGACCAGCGCGCGGCGAAAACGGTGGTCGACCAGCCACGCCGAGCAGTTCTTGCACTGGAAGCGATGGCCACAGTCGCGGCAGAGCGTCAGCGGCGCATAGCCGCGCCGGTTGAGGAAGAGCAGCGACTGCTCCTTGGCCTCGAGATTGGCCTCGACCGCCTTGATCAGCGCGCCGGAGATCCAGCGCCCGCGCTCGGGCTTGTCCCGGCGCAGATCGACCAGGCCGAGCGCCGGCAATTGCCGTCCGCCGAAGCGCTCCGGCAGCTTGAGGTGGAGGTAGCGCCCGCGCTCGGCATTGACGCGGGTCTCCAGCGAGGGCGTCGCCGAGGCCAGCACGACCGGCGCGCTCTCGATCTTGCCCCGCACCACCGCCATGTCGCGGGCGTGATAGGCGACACCGTCCTCCTGCTTGTAGGCGGCCTCGTGTTCTTCGTCGACGACGATCAGCCCGAGATCGCGATAGGGCAGGAACAGCGCCGAGCGCGCCCCCGCCACGACCAGCGCCTCACCCTTGGCGATCGCCGCCTGCAGCCGCTCGCGGCGCCGCCCGCTCACCGCTGAATGCCAGAGACCCGGCCGGACGCCGAAGCGTGCCTCGAAACGGTCGATGAACTGCGCGGTCAGCGCGATTTCGGGCATGAGGATCAGGCTCTGGCGTCCGAGCCGGATCGCCTCCGCCACGGCCTCGAAATAGACCTCGGTCTTGCCCGAGCCGGTAACGCCTTCGAGCAACGCGACATTGTAGGATTTGGAGCTGACCAGGGCGGCGAGCTTCTGCGCCACCTCCTGCTGCCCCTCCGAAAGCACCGGCCTGGCATGTTCGGGATCGGGCCTGGCCGCGATCGCCTCCTGCGGCAGCGCTTCGACCGAGAAGGTGCCGGCATCGACCAGCGAATCGATCACCGCCGCGCTGACCGAGGCCGCCTCGGCCAGCGCCGACTTGCCGATCAGGAGGCCGCCCTCGGCGGCAGCGATGGCCCGCGCCCGCGCCGGCGTCATCCGGGCCGGCGGCGCGCCGACCAGCCGGACGCCGAGCTTCGGCCGCTCGGGCTTGTCGTCCGGAGGGCGGCGCAAGGCGAGCGCCAACACCGAGCCCTTGGCGGCGAGCGTGTACCAGGAGACCCAGTCAACCAGCTTCATCAGCGCCGGATCGAGCGGCGGCGTGTCGAGCTTGCCGGCGACCTTCTTGAGGTTGCCGCCGCGCCCCGAGCCGCGCTCCCAGACCACGCCCACCGTCTCGCGCGGGCCGAGCGGCACCTGCACGACGTCGCCGGGCGCGAGGCTGAGCCCGGCCGGGACCGCATAGCTATAGGCCTGATCGAGTCCGAGCGGGATCAGCACGTCGACCGTGCCGCCTTCCCGCCCGTCCTCCTGCGCGTCGCTCATGCGCCCGTCTGTAGAGCGATTCCGCCGCAGTCGGAAGGCGGCTCGCTGTCGGCAAAGGGCAGGAGCGGTCGCCCGCAGGCCTTGCGCGAGGCCATGGCGAACAACTCTCGTCCGGCGCAACGTACCTCAACGGAAAAGGCCGGATCAGGGTGCTTTCTCCCTGATCCGGCCCGCTATCACATGCCCCGGCCCGCTGGCCGGAGCGACCAGCGTCAGCTCCGCCTCATGCCGGCACTGGCTGGGATTTCATGCCCACCAGCCCTTTGCGGATCATCAGCCCCCAGAGCAGCAGCGTCATCACCCCCAGCGTGCCGGCGATCGGCCGATCGAAGAAGCCGAGGATCGAACCGTCCGACTTGATCATCGAGGTCATGAAGTTCTGCTCGAGCATCTCGCCGAGCACGAGGCCGAGGATCAGCGGCGCGACCGGGATGCCATGTTCCTCGAGGAACCAGCCGAACACCCCCATCGTCACCATCAGCACGACGCCGTAGAGCGAGTTGGTCATGGCGAAGGAGCCGACGGCGCAGAAGATCAAGATCACCGGCAGCAGGATGTTACGCGGCACGCGCAGGATCTGCTTGGCCGACTTGATCGCCGCCCAGCCGAGCGGGAACATCAGCAGGTTGGCGAGGATGAAGATGATGAAGACGGCGTAGATCAGCTCCGGCGTCTGCAGGAAGACGCTGGGACCGGGATTCATGCCCTTCATGTAGAGCACGCCGATGACGATCGCGGTGATCGAGTCGCCGGGGATGCCGAAGACCAGCGCCGGGATCCAGGCGCCGCCGAGCGCCGAATTGTTGGCCGAGGTGGAGTCGACGATACCCTCGATATGCCCAGTGCCGAATTTCTCCGGCTCCTTGGAGAGCTTCTTGGAGACCGCATAGGAGACCCAGGCGGCGATGTCGGCGCCCGCGCCCGGCAGCGCGCCGATCACGGTTCCGAGGACCGAGCCGCGGATGAAATTCTTCCAGTATTTGCGGAAGACCGCGCCGACTCCGACGAACATGTTGCCGACCGCCTGCTGGATCTTGGCCGTTCCGCCTTCGATCGTCACGGCGCCGCGCAGCAGCTCCGAGACCGCGAACATGCCGATCAGCGTCGGGATGAAGTTGATGCCGGAGAGCAGGTCGACATTGCCGAAGGTGAAGCGCGGCTGGCCCGCCGCCGGGTCGATGCCGACGCAGGCGATGGCGAGGCCGATGAACAGCGAAAGCAGGCCCTTCACCGTATCGCCCGTGCCGATGAAGATGGCGCAGGTCAGGCCGAGGCAGGCGAGCCAGAAATACTCGAAGGACGAGAAGTTGATCGCCACTTCCGCGAGGATCGGCGCCAGCAGGATCAGGATGACCACGCCGAAGATGCCGCCGAGCACCGAAAAGACGAGATTGACGCCCATGCAGAGGTCGAGCTGACCCTTCTTGGTCATCTCGTAGCTCTCGTCGGCATAGGCCGCCGAGGCCGGCGTGCCCGGCATGCGCAGCATTGCCGCCGGGATGTCGCCGGCGAAGATCGCCATGGCGGTCGCGGTGACGATGGCGCCGAGCGCCGGCACCGGCGCCATGAAGAAGGTCACCGGCACGAGCAGCGCCGTCGCCATGGTCGCAGTCAGTCCCGGCATCGCGCCGACGAACATGCCGAAGATCGCCGAGCCCATTATCACGAGCAGGACGTTGAAATCGAAGACGAGCCCGAAGGCGGTGCTGATCGCAGCCATGTCAGCCCCTCAGAGCACGTTGTCGAGAATGCCGCGCGGCAGCGGCACGCGCATCATCCCGGAGAAGAACCAATGCACGATCAGGGTCATCACGACCGCTACGATCGCCGCCGTCACCGGCCGCACGCCGAACCAGAGGAAGAGACCGAACTGCAGCACGAGCGCGGTCGGAATGAAGCCCAGCGGTTCGGAAGCGACCAGATAGAAGCCCATCGCCAGCAGCATGATCACGAAGGAGGCGACGCGCCGCGGCTCGCTCGTCCAGCTGTCCAGCGTCAGCCAGCGCCCTCCTGCCGTGCGCTCGCGCAGACCGCGCAGGATCAGCAGCACGCCGGTTCCGGCAATGCCGACACCGATGATGCGCGGAAACAGGTTCGGCCCGTATTTCTGGCCGGGAAAGGCGGGGAACGAAAAGGTCATTGCGATCATCGCGGCGGCCAGAAGGATGAAGGCCGCGCCGATCACGGCGTCATTGAAGCGCATAAGTTCTTCTCTCCAGGGCCCGGCGCTCTGGTACCGGTGCTAAAAAGCGGCCGGCGCCAGGCGCCGGCCGCGTCACTTTTCCGATCAGGACTTCTTCGCGAGGCCGGCGGCAGCCATGGCCGACGCCATCGCCTTGTCGCCTTCGGCCATGAACTTGGTGAATCCGGCCTGGTCGGCGAAGGTCATGCCGAAGCCGCGCGAGTTCATGAAGTCCTGGAATTCCTTGGAGTCGTAGGCCTTCTTTAGCTCGGCCTGGAGGATCGTCTGCACGTCCGCCGGCAACCCCTTCGGCCCCGCGATGCCGCGCCAGGCACCGACCGAGTAGTTGATGCCGAGTGTCTCGTTCAGGGTCGGCACGTCCTTGAACTGCGGGTTGCGCTCCTTGGCCATGATCGCCAGCGACTTGGCCTTGCCGGCATCGATCATCGCACGCGCTTCCGGCACCGAGCAGGTGACGAGGTCGATGCCGCCGGCAGCGAGATCCTGCATGGCCGGAGCCGCACCGTTCGAGGGCGCCCAGGCGACATGGTCCGGCTTCAGGCCCATCGCGACGAGCCAGCCGATCAGGCCGAGATGCCAGATGCCGCCCTGGCCGGTGCCGGACGCCTTGAACTTGCCGGCCGGCGCGGCCTTGATCGCGTCGGCCAGTGCCTTGATGTCTTTGTAGGGGCTCGAGGCCGAGACCTGTACGCCCGGGGGGTCTTCGTTCATCAGCGCCAGCGGCGTGTAGCTCGTGGGGTTGAGATCGGTCAGCCCCTGATGGTGCATCATGCTGATCTCGACCGTCAGCATGCCAATCGTGTAGCCGTCGGGTGCCGCGGTCGCGATCGCCGAATGGCCGACCACGCCCGAGCCGCCGGTGCGGTTCACGACGTTGATTGGCTGTCCGAGGTTCTTTTCCAGGATCGCCGCAATGATGCGCGCGGTCGCGTCGGTGCCGCCGCCGGCGCCCCAGGGGCAGATCAGGGTGACGGGTCGGTTCGGCCATTTCGCCTGGCCGATTGCCGGGCTCGCGACCAGACCGGCGGCGCCGGCAGCGGCGGCGCCCTTCAGAATCGTACGTCTGCTGATGTTGCTCACGGTGGCGTTCCCTCCAGTTCAATCGTTTTAAAAATTGAAAGCTTCTCCGCGACCGCGGGGCTTCCTTGTTCTTCCTGCGTCATCTTGAACCGATTGCGGCGGCAGAGGCAACAGGTTTGCATGCAGTATGCACCGACGGTGCATACAAATTTAGAGAGCGCAAGCGACGGGAACGATGGCCTTTCCGGCCGCCTCGACGATCGCGCCGGTGCTCCGGTCGACATTTTCGCCGCCGGCGGCAGAAAGCTTGGCCTCGGCCCTGGCGAGGAGCGCCTGCAAGGCCGTGGCCCCGGCCATTGCGTGGCTGCCCTGCGGCGCCACCCCGGCGACCAGCGATTTTTCCGATGGACCAGCGGTAATCACTCCAACGAGACGTCCCTGTCTATCGAAGACTGCGCTGCCCGCGCCGCCGGGCTGAAGCGGCGCGAAGACCGCCCCGGCCCTGAATTCTCCGGCGAGCGCGACCCCGGCCCGCGTCGCGCCATTGCCATCGAAGCCGAGCACCACGGCCGCTTCGCCTATCGCCGGCGCCTCATCGCGCAAGCCCGGGCCCGGCTGCGCCCCTAGGCCGGGCACGTCGAGCAGCGCGAGCCGGCTCGCCTGGTCCTGGAGACGCAGTTTCGCCGGGCGCGCACCGACCTTGAGCCCCTTGCAGGCTTCGACCGAGACCTGCGCCGTCAGCACGAGGTCTCGGCCGACCACGAGCCCGACGCCGAAGCGTTCGGTCGCGGCGAGCGCCGGCATGGCGCTGCCGGCGACGGCGGCTACCGCCGCTCCTGCGGAAGGCGCCGCCGGAGCCGGCCCGGTCGGGAACGGCTCGAAACTGTCGGCGATCGCGGTCACGACCTTGTCGAAGGTCCCCGACACCGCCTTGTCGTAACCGACCGAGAAACCGCGCAGACCGGACGGGCCGCTCGCCTGCCGGCGGAAGAACTTGCCGCCGGGCGTCTCGCCGGCGACGACGAAGAAATTCGGCTGCAGCAGCTTGTAGGTGATGCGGCGCTGCACGTTCGGATTGACCGTGATCTGCCGCTCGAACAGGGCCTGCAGCGGCTCACCCGCCGGTGCGGCGCTGACGTCGAGCGTGATCTTGCCATCGGCGCTCTGCCAGCGGCTGCCCCCTGTCGGCAAGGCCTCGCGCTTCGGCAGCAACTTCTGCGGAATGCCGATGCGCACGCCGGTGCGCTCGTCCGTGACCACCGCGAAGCCCGACGCCTCCCGTGCGGTCCGTGCCAGGCGCGCCAGCTCCTGCCGTTCCGCCTGGCTGAGCTGTCCGTCCGGTTCACCGCGCCCGGCCTTGAAGCCGTTGACGGCCCGGAAGGTCAGCGGCCCGAAATTGCCGGTTGCCGCGCTGTTAAGATGCCCGGTCCAGATCAGATCGGCCTGGATCGCCTTGCGCTCGCCCTCCGGCAGCGCCTCGAAGGCACGTGTCGCCTCCGCCAGATGCGGATCGGCCGGGCGCGGCTGCGCCAGAACCGGGCCATGGCAGAGGAACAGCACTGCGGCCAGGCCGGGAAGCGACCGGAAACTGATCAAGACGACCTCCCGTTCAGGCGCGCAGAGAGTGCTGCGGGCCGCTATTCAGCGCGAGCCTCGCTCCCGAGGCAAGGGGGCCGTGGCGCAAGGCAGCGATGACGGAGCCGATATGGACCCGCGCGGCGAAAACCGCTCAAACCCGGCCAAGCGCGCATGTTGGCCCGGCCAGGCGAGTTGCGCTGGCCGGGCCCGGTGATAGCCTCGTTTCGGCCACGGCGCGACGTTACGTCATCGCGTCGACGCCTGCTGCGGCCATCCTCGTGCCGTCTGCTGCCTTCCCGGAGACCGAGTCATGTCCCTCCTCGCCCGTCTCGCCCTCATCCTCGGTCTTGCCGTCGCCGCGGCCCCGGCCTTCGCCCAGAAGGCCTATGTCCGGCCGGATCTCGCCAGTGACGGCCAGCGGCTGGAGGAGCGCCTGAAGCGCGAGGTCGGCGCCAGCCAGCGGCCCTTCGCGACCCTGCTGCGTGACGGCAATGCAGCGCTCTCCCGCGGCGATGCCCGCGGCGCCCTGCCCCTCGCCAACGCCGCGGCCATGGCCGAGCCAGCCAACCCCGCCGGCTGGCGCCTGATGGCTCAGGCCGCGATCGGCATCGAGCCGCGCGATTATCGCGAGCGCTACGAACTGCGCGAGCGCGCCATCAGCGCCGCCTATCTCGCCTATCAGCGCTCGAACGCGCGCGCCGACGAGGCGACCTCGCTCGGCGTCCTCGCCCGCGTCTTCGAGAAGAACGAGCTCTGGCGCCCGGCCCTCACCAGCTACCGCCTCAGCCTCGACATCGCCGACAATGCCGTGCTGCGCAGCGACTATGAGGCGCTGCGCGCCCAGCGCGGTTTCCGCCTCACCGGCAACAAGGTCGATTCGGATGCGGCGAGCCCGCGTGCCTGCTTCGAGTTCTCGGAACCGCTGGCCCGCGGCCGCGTCGATTTCGCGCCTTACGTCGCGATCACCGGCAAGGGCGATTTCGCCGTCACCGGCGAGGAGCGCCAGCTCTGCGTCGACGGCCTGCGCCATGGCGAGCGCTATGGTTTCGTCATCCGCCAGGGCGTGCCCTCGGCGCTGCCCGACGAGAAGCTGCTGAAATCCGCCGATTACGAGGTCTATGTCCGCGACCGCGCGCCCTCCGTGCGCTTCACCGGCAAGAATTACGTGCTGCCGCGCACCGGCCAGCAGGGCGTACCGGTCGTCTCGGTCAATGCCGACAAGCTCGACCTCGAGGTCATGCGCATCGGCGACCGCAACCTGATCAACTCGGTCCATTCCGAGGACTTCCTCAGCCAGCTCGGCAGCTACAGCGCCGGGCAGATCGCCGCCGACAAGGGCGCCAAGGTCTGGTCCGGCCAGATGGACGTGAAGTCCGAGCTCAACAAGGACGTCACCACCGCCTTCCCGGTGCTCGAGGCCGTCGGCCAGCTCCAGCCCGGCGTCTATGTGATGTTCGCCCGGCCGAGCGGCACCAAGGCGGCCAGCAACTCGGATGGCGACTATGATTATGACGGCTCGACCCGGGCGACGCAGTGGTTCGTCGTCTCCGATCTCGGCCTGACCTCCTTCTCCGGCCCCGATGGCGTGCATGTCCTGGTGCGCTCGCTCGCCGACGCCTCGCCGGTCGCCAATGCCGAACTGCGCCTGGTCGCCCGCAACAACGAAGTGCTGGCCACGGTGCGCTCCGACCGCAACGGTTATGCCCGTTTCGACGCCGCCCTCGGCAAGGGCCAGGGTGGCAATGCACCCGGCCTCGTCACCGCCACGCTCGCGGAGGATTACGGCTTCCTCGACCTCAAGCAGACGGCGTTCGATCTCTCCGACCGCGGCGTGAAGGGCCGCGTCGCGCCGGTCGGCCTCGATGCCTTCCTCTACACCGAGCGCGGCGTCTATCGCTCCGGCGAGACGGTCTACCTGACTTCGCTGCTGCGCGATGCCAAGGGCGCCGCCGTCACCGGCCTGCCGCTGACGCTGGTGGTCAAGCGGCCGGACGGCGTCGAGTACCGGCGCCGCCAGGTCGAGGATCAGGGCGCCGGCGGCCGCGCCCATTCGATCCCGCTGATCTCAGGCGCACAGACCGGCACCTGGCGCGTCCAGGCCTATTCGGACCCGAAAGGTGCCGCCATCGGTGAGGTTTCCTTCCTCGTCGAGGACTATGTCCCCGAACGGCTGGAGCTGACGCTCGCGCCGAAGAAGCCGGTTCTTCAGGCCGGCGAACCGGCCGAGATCGACGTCACCGCCCGCTATCTCTACGGCGCCCCCGGCTCCGATCTCGACGTCACCGGCTCGATGACGGTGCGCGCCGCCGGCCAGAGCGCGATCCCGGGTTTCGCCGGCTACGAGGTCGGCCTCACCGACGAGGCCTTCGAGCCGCAGCAGAGCGAGTTCGAGGACGCGACCAAGACCGATGCCAGCGGCAAGGTCACCACGGTCAACCCGGTCGCCGAGCCGGAGGCCAACCGTCCGCTCGAAGTCGAACTGACGGTGCGCGTCGGCGAGCCCGGCGGGCGCGCCATCGCTCGTTCGGTAACGCTGCCGATCGTGCCAAAGGGCGCCGCCATCGGCGTGCGCAAGGCCTTCAAGGATGGCGAGCTCGGCAACGGCCAGACCGCCAATTTCGACGTGATCATGGCCAATGGCGACGGCCGCCGGATCGGCCGGCAGGGCGTCAAGTGGACCCTCTCCAAGGTCACCCGCAACTATCAGTGGTTCTATCAGGACGGCCGCTGGAACTATGAGGGCGTGAAGTCGACGCGCCGCGTCTCGGACGGCGAGATCGCGGTCGCCGAGAACGCCCCCGCGCGCATCGCCGCCCCGGTCGAATGGGGCAATTATCGCCTCGACGTCAGCGCCGACGGCGCCGATGCCACCGAGACCAGCGTCTCCTTCAGCGTCGGCTACGAGACCGACAAGACCGCCGACACGCCGGACGTGCTCGACGTCGCGCTCGACAAGGCAGCCTATGCCGATGGCGAGTCGATGCAGGTCCGCCTCACCGGGCGCTTCACCGGCAAGGCGACGCTCGCCGTGCTCGGCGACGGCGTCAACGAGATCCGCACCGTCGACGTCTCGCCTTCCGGCACCACGATCAACCTGCCGGCCAAGGCGGGCTGGGGCGCCAGCGCCTATCTCGTCGCCCTCGCTCATCGCCCAATGGACACCGCCGCTCAGCGCATGCCCGGCCGCGCCATCGGCCTTGCCTGGTTCAGCGTCGGCAAGGACCAGCGCAATCTCGCCATCGATCTCGGCGCGCCCAATCTGGTGCGGCCGCTCTCGACGCTGTCGCTGCCGGTCAAGGTCACCGGCGCCAAGCCGGGCGAGGAAGCTTTCGTCACGGTCGCTGCCGTCGATGTCGGCATCCTCAACCTGACCCGCTTCGAGAGCCCCGATCCGAGCAAGTACTTCTTCGGCCAGCGCCAGCTCGGCCATGAACTGCGCGATCTCTACGGCTATCTGATCGACGGCATGCAGGGCGTGCGCGGCGCGATCCGCTCCGGCGGTGACGCCGCGCCGCAGCTCAATGGCGAAGCGCCGACCCAGGAGCCGCTGGCCCGCTATTCCGGCGTGGTCAAGCTCGGGGCCGACGGCACCGCCAAGGTCGATTTCGAGATGCCGGCCTTCAATGGCTCGGTCCGCGTCATGGCCGTCGCCTGGTCGGCCGGCAGGACCGGCCAGGCCAGCGCCGACGTCTTCGTCCGCGACCAGATCGTGGCGCAGGCGACGCTGCCGCGCTTCCTGGCGCTCGGCGACCAGTCGCGCTTCCATCTGCAGATCGACAATGTCGAGGGGCCGGCCGGCTCCTATCTGGTCGATCTCGACGTCAGGGGCCCGGTCGTCGTCGCCGCCGACGCGACCCGAAGCAGCATGACCCTGACGGCCGGGGCGAAGGGCTCGCTGACCATCCCGGTCACCGCCGCCGGCCTCGGCCGGGCGAGCTTCGACGTCAAGGTCACCGGCCCGAACGGCATCGGCACGGTGCAGAACCTCGCCGTGCGCGTGCAGCCTTCGACCCAGACGATCGCGCGGCGCATCGTCCGGCCGATCCCCGGCGGCGGCTCGCTGACCGTCTCCTCCGACCTGCTCGCCGATCTCGTGCCCGATTCCGGCGCCGTCTCGGTCTCGGTCTCGCCGGTCGCGGCGCTCGACGTCTCGGCGATCCTCAAGGCGCTCGACCGCTACCCCTATGGCTGCACCGAGCAGACGATCAGCCGGGCCTTGCCGCTGCTCGTCGTCAACCGGCTGGCCTCGATGGAGCAGCTCGCGCTCGACGGCAATGCCGACGAGCGGGTCAATGCCGCGATCGAGCGCGTCCTCGCCCGCCAGGGCGGTAACGGCTCCTTTGGCCTCTGGAGCGTCGGCGGCGAGGATCTCTGGCTCGACGCCTTCGTCACCGACTTCCTGACGCGTGCCCGCGAGCGCCAGTTCGCGGTGCCGCAGATCGCCTTCAATCTGGCGCTCGACCGGCTGCGCAACCAGGTCGTCAACACCAGCGAGATCAACAAGGAGGAGGCGGCCGGCATCGCCTATGCGCTCTATGTGCTCGCCCGCAACGGCCGGCCGGTGATGGGCGATCTGCGCTATCTCGCCGACAACAAGCTCGCCGATTTCGCCTCGCCTCTGGCGCGCGGCCAGATCGGCGCGGCCCTCGCTCTGCTCGGCGACCGCACCCGTGGCGCCGCCGCCTTCGCCAGCGCGCTCGGCCGCCTGCAGCAGACCAGCGACGACGGGCTTTCGCGTGCCGATTACGGCTCGCGCCTGCGCGACGGGGCGGCGCTGCTCGCCCTGATCGCCGAGAGCAATGGCAACCGGGCCGAGCTGAACCGCGCCGCCGATGTCGTGCAGAGCGCCCGCCAGAGCGCGCGCTACACCTCGACCCAGGAGAACATGTGGATGGCCATGGCCGCCGCTGCGATGGCGAAGGAGGCGGAAGGCATGGCGCTGACCGTCGACGGCGCCGAGCGCAAGGGCGCCTTCTACCGCACGGTTCCGGCCGCCGCGCTGGAAGGCAAGCCGCTGGTGATCGGCAATCCCGGCACCGCCTCGGCCAATGCGGTCCTGACCGTCTCCGGCATCCCGACCACGCCGGAGCCGGCCCTGAACCAGGGTTTTGCGCTGGAACGCACGCTCTTCAGCATGAAGGGCGAGCGGGTCGACCCGTCGCGCCTGCGCCAGAACGAGCGCTATGTCGTCGCGCTCAAGGTCACCGAGCCGGCGGCCCGCTATGGCCGGCTGCTGCTGGTCGATCCCGTCCCCGCCGGGCTCGAGATCGAGAACGCCAACCTGACCGAGGGCGCCTCGGTCGAGGGGCTCAACTGGCTGAAGCAGGAGGTCGCGCCCGTCCACACCGAGGCGCGCGACGACCGCTATGTCGCCGCCTTCGAGCGCAGCGGCAGCAGCAACCAGCCGCTGAGCTACACCGTCGCCTATATCGCGCGGGCCGTCTCGCCTGGCCGCTATGTCCAGCCGGCAGCGGTGATCGAGGACATGTACCGCCCCGATCGCTTCGGCAGGACGGCGTTCGGCACGGTCGACATCACCTCGGCGAGGTAGGACTGACGTGAGCGCGCCGCACGATAGGCAAAGCGCGACAGAATCCCCTCTTCGTTCGGGGGGGGAAGGAAAGCGCGCTCGGCCGCGTCGGCTCGCTTATGCCGGCGCAGGCGCCCTCGCCCTGGTCGCCGCCACCGCCGGCGCCCTCTCCTGGTACGCTTCCACACTCCCCCCGCTCGACCTCGCTGCCGCCAGCGACCGCTCGACCGTGGTGCTCGACCGCGAGGGCAAGCTGCTGCGCCCCTTCGTCACCGGAGATGGCCGCTGGAAGCTGCCGGTCGGCGCCACAGATGTCGATCCGCGCTATCTCGCCATGCTCAAGGCCTATGAGGACAAGCGCTTCGACGATCATCTCGGCGTCGACCCGCAGGGCATCATCCGCGCCGCCGGCCAGATGCTGGGCAATGGCCGCATCGTCTCCGGCGGCTCGACCCTGACCATGCAGGTCGCCCGCCTGCTCGAACCGCGCCAGGAACGCTCACTCTCGGCCAAGCTCAGGCAGGCGGTGCGCGCGCTCGAACTGGAGCGGCGCTTCGGCAAGACCGAGATCCTCGACCTCTACCTGACGCTCGCTCCGTTCGGCGGCAATCTCGAAGGGGTGCGCGCCGCGAGCTTCGCCTATTTCGGCAAGGAGCCAAAGCGGCTTTCGACCGCCGAGGCGGCGCTGCTGGTCGCGCTGCCGCAATCGCCGGAGACCCGCCGGCCCGACCGCTTCCCGGAAGCGGCGCTCAAGGCCCGCGAGCGCGTGCTCGCGAGGGTCGAGGCCGCGGGCCTCGTCACCCCGGGCGAAGTCGCCGCTGCCCGCGACGAGCCGATACCGACAGCGCGAAAGCCCTTCCCGGCGCTGGCGCCGCATACCGCCGAACAGGTCGTGGCCGGGTATCCCGAGCAGAAGCGGCACAGCCTCAGCCTCGATGCGCGCTGGCAGGCGAGCCTGGAACAGCTCGCCCGCGAGCGCGCCATCGGCCAGGGCCCGCAGCTCTCGATCGCCATTCTCGTCGCCGACAACGAGACCGGCGAGATCCGCGCCTCGGTCGGCGGCGTCGACTATTTCGACGCCGGGCGCGCCGGCTCGCTCGACCTGACGCAGGCCCTGCGCTCACCCGGCTCGGCGCTGAAACCCTTCATCTACGCGCTCGCCTTCGACAACGGTCTCGCCCATCCCGAGACGATGCTGGAGGACCGGCCGACCCGCTACGGCCTCTATGTCCCCGAAAATTTCGACCTCGGCTTCCAGGGCATGGTCAGCGCCCGCAAGGCGCTGCAGCTCTCGCTCAACCTGCCGGCGGTCGAATTGCTCTCGGCGCTCGGCCCTCAACGCTTCCTGTCGCGATTGAAGGATGCCGGCGCCGCCATCGCCATGCCCAAGGAGGGCGGCGCTCCCGGCCTCGCCATCGGCCTCGGCGGCCTCGGGATCACGCTCTCCGACCTGACGCGGCTTTATGTCGGTCTCGCCCGCGGCGGCGAGGTCGTGCCGCTGAAGGTCACGGCAACGACAGATCCCGGCACCGTCCCGCTGCGCCTCGTCGAGCCGGTCGCCGCCTTCTATGTCGCCGACACGCTGCTCGGCGCCCCGCCACCGCTCAACGCGGCGCCCGGACGGATCGCCTACAAGACCGGCACCTCCTATGGCTACCGCGATGCCTGGGCCGTCGGCTTCGACCGCCGGCACACCATCGGCGTCTGGGTCGGCCGCGCCGACAACGGTGCCGTGCCCGGTCTGGTCGGTCGCGCGGTCGCGGCGCCGATCCTGTTCGACGCCTTCGCCCGCATCGGCCACGATCCGCGCCCCTTCCTCCAGCCGCCCGGCGTGATCGCCGCGACCAGCGCGACCCTGCCGCCGCCGCTGCGCCATCTGCGCCAGGACGTGCCGAAGACCGTGGCGGCGCTGGCAACCCCGGGCCTGAAGCTCGCCTTCCCGCCCGAGGGCGCGCGCATCGATCTCGCCGCCTCGAGCCCCGAGGGCGGGCGCCCGCAGCTCGGCCTCAAGGTCGCCGGCGGCGTCGCGCCCTTCACCTGGCTGGTCGACGGCGCACCGATCACCGGCCCGGTCCGGCGCCGCGAGACGGAATGGCAGCCGCCCGGCAAGGGTTTCGTGCGGATTTCGGTGGTCGATGCCGCCGGCGCCAGCGAAAGCGTCTCGGTCCGGCTTCAATAAAAGAAGACGCGTCAGGTCCGACGCGCCTCCGGAAACGCAGCAAAAAAGGCCGGGGCAAACCCCGGCCTTGCGAACGCTTCACTCCGCCGGCTGCGGATGGGCCTTCGGGTGCTCCGGCGCCTCGCCGTGCACCGGGCGCTGCGCCCGCGACAGATAGCTGTAGGCGACCGGCACGACATAGAGCGTGAGCAGCGTGCCGAAGGTCATGCCGCCGACGATGACCCAACCGATCTGCGAGCGGCTCTCGGCGCCGGCGCCGGAGGCGAGCGCCAGCGGCACCGCGCCCAGCACCATGGCGCCGGTGGTCATCAGGATCGGGCGCAGACGCAGCTCCGCCGCCTCGACCAGCGCCTCCAGCATCTCCTTGCCTTCCTCGCGCAGCTGGTTGGTGAATTCGAGGATCAGGATGCCGTGCTTGGTGATCAGGCCGACCAGCGTGATCAGGCCGATCTGGCTGTAGACGTTCATCGTGCCGCCGGTGAAGTACAGCGCCGCCAACGCGCCCGTCATCGACAGCGGCACCGAGACCATGATCACCACGGGGTCGATGAAGCTCTCGAACTGTGCCGCCAGCACGAGATAGATGAAGCCGAGCGCCAGCAGGAAGACCAGCAGGATCGACGAGCCCGACTGCTTGAACTCGCGGCTCTGGCCGGAATAGTCGTTCTGGTAGCTGGCCGGCAGGATCCGCGCCGCCGCCTGCTCCAGCACGGTCAGCGCATCGCCCAGCGAATAGCCCGGACCCGGCACGGCGGTGATCGTCGCCGAGCGCAGCTGGTTGAAGCGGATCAGCTCCTTGGGCGCGACGTTCTCCTCGATCTGCACAAGGCTGGAGAGCTGCACCGCCTGGCCGCCCCGACCCATCAGATAGATCGAATGCAGCGCCTGCGGCGTGTTGCGGTCCTGGCCCGCAACCTGCAGCATCACGTCGTACTGCTCGCCGTTCATGTTGAAGCGTGTCACCTGGCGGCCGCCGAGCAGCGTCTCCATGGTGCGGCCGATGACGTCGACGCCGACGCCGAGATCGGCGGCGCGCTGGCGGTCGATCGAGACCTTGATCTGCGGCTTGTCGAGAATGAGGTTGGTCTCGATGTTGGTCAGGGCCGGATTGCCCTGGACCTCCGCGATCAGCCGATCGACGTTCTGCTTGATCTCGGCATAGGAATCCGAGGAGCGCAGCACGAACTCGACCGGCTTGCTGTTGGCGCCGCCCTGGCCGAGCGAAGGCGGATTGGTGGCGAAGAGCCGGATGCCGGGAATCTGCGACAGGCCCTTGTTGATCTCTGCCACCAGGTCCTGTTGCTTGCGGTGCCGCTGTTCCCAGGGCTTCAGCCGGGCGAAGGCGATGGCGCGCGTCACGTCCGGGAAGCCGACGATGACGAGATAGGTCTCCACCTCCTGGATCTTGCTGAAATAGTCCTCGACGCGCCGCGCATAATCGGCGGTGAAGGACATGGTCGCCCCCTCCGGCGCGACGCCGATCGAGGTGATCGTGCCGCGATCCTCGACCGGGGCCAGCTCAGAGCGCAGATTGGTGAAGAAGTAATAGCTGCCGCCGGCGACGCCGAGCGCGAGCAGCACGATCACCGGCCGCATCGACAAGGCAAACCGCAGCGAGCGGCGATAACCGCTGGAGAGTGCCTCGAAGAAGCGTTCGAGCGCGTTGTAGAGGAAATTGTGCTTGTGCTCGTGGCGCAGGAGCTTGGCGCACATCATCGGCGTCAGCGTCAGCGCGACGAAGCCGGAGACGAGCACGGCGCCGGCGAGCGTCAGCGCGAACTCGATGAAGAGCTTGCCGGTGCGGCCGGTGGAGAAGGCCATCGGCGCATAGACCGCGACCAGCGTCAGCGTCATCGCGACAACCGCGAAAGCGATCTCGTTGATGCCCTTGATCGCCGCCTTGGTCGGCTCCATGCCCTCCTCGATATGGCGGTGGATGTTCTCCAGCACCACGATCGCGTCGTCGACCACCAGGCCGATGGCGAGCACCATCGACAGCAAGGTCAGCGTGTTCACCGTGAAGCCGAGCGCGTACATCAGCGCGAAGGCGCCGATCAGCGAGACCGGGATCGTGACGAGCGGGATCAGCGTCGCGCGCAGCGAGCGCAGGAACAGGAAGATGATCAGCACGACGAGCACGACCGCCTCGGCGATCGTGGTGTAGACCGCCTTGATCGAGCGATCGATGAAGATCGAGGTGTCGTAGGAGGTCGCGATCGACATCCCGTCCGGCAGGTCCTCGATGATGCCGGGCAGCGCCTGCTGGACGCCGGATGAGACGTCGAGCGGATTGGCGACCGCCTGCTTGACGATGCCGATCGTCACCGAGGGGCTGCCCTTGAACCAGGCCGCGTTGCGTTCTTCACGGGCGCCGAGCTCGACGCGCGCGACGTCGCGCAGGCGGACCGGGAAACCGTTCGCATCCTTGACGGTGATCTGCTGGAACTGCTCGGGCGTGTTCAGGCTGGTCTGCGAGAGCACCGTGAATTCGCGGTCGTTGCTCTCGATCCGGCCCGACGGGATCTCGACGTTCTGCGCCCGCAGCGCCGCCTCGACCTCCTGCACGGTGATGGCATAGGCCGCCATGCGGGCGCGATCGAGCCAGATCCGCATGGCGTATTGGCGCTGGCCGAGAATGCGGACCTCGGCGACGCCGGTGATGTTCTGGACGCGGTCGGCGATGAAGCGGTCGGCGAAATCGGTCAGCTCCAGCGGCGAATGGCGCGTGCTGGTCAGCGACAGGTACATCACCGGCTGGGCATCGGCCTCGACCTTGGCGATGATCGGCTCGTCGATCTCGTCGGGCAGGCGCCCGCGCACGCGGCTGACGCGGTCGCGGACATCGGAGGCGGCGACGTCCGGGTCGACATCCGGGCGGAAACGCACCGAGATCTGGCTGCGCTCCTGGCGGCTGGTCGAGGTAATGGTCTCGATGCCCTCGATGCCGGCGATCGAGTTCTCGAGGATCTGCGTGACCTGCGTCTCGATGATCTCGGCGCTGGCGCCGCGATAGGTCGTCTGCACAGAGACGATCGGCTCGTCGATGTTCGGATATTCGCGCACCGTCAGGCGCGTATAGGAGACGAAGCCGATCAGGACGACGAGCAGGCTGAGGACGGTCGAGAGAACCGGCCTGCGGACAAAGAGCTCGAACAGGCTCATTGCACGCTGCCCGGAGCGGTGCCGGGCAGCGCGCTCGTCTGAACGCTCGCCTTCTGCTTGATCGAGACCGTCGAGCCCTCGCGCAGGCGCATCTGCCCGGCGGTGACGATCTGCATGCCGGGCTTGAGCCCGCTGACGATCTCGACCTTGCCCGGCAGGCGCTTGCCGAGCTCGACCGGGACGCGCTTGGCCTTCCCGTTCTCGATGATGAAGACGATCTTGCCGATGCCGTCCGGCACCACCGCAGTCTCCGGCACCACCAGGGCGTTCTCGCGCCGGTTGACGACGATGGTCAGGCGCGCGAACAGGCCGGGCCGCAGCACGAGATCGGCATTGGGAACCTTGGCGCGCAGCTTGACCGCGCGGCCATTGATGTCGACCACCGGATCGATCGCGAAGATCTGGCCGGAAAACGGCCGGTCGGGCACGGCGTCGACCTTGAGCTGCACCGGCTGGCCGACCTTGAGCTGGGTCAGGAAGATCTCCGGCACGCGGAAATCGACCTTGATCGGGTCGATATTGGTGAGGGCGACCAGCGGCTTGCCGACCGAGATGTAGTCGCCGACGCCGACCGAGCGCAGCCCGACCACGCCGGTGAACGGCGCCTTGATCGTCGCCTGGGCGAGCTTCGACTGGACCAACTGGACGCGCGCCTCCTGCGAGGCGAGCTGCGCCGTCGCCTGCTCCAGCGCCACTTGCGTGCCCGCGCCGCGCGAGACCAGCGAGCGGTTGCGGTCATGGGTGTCGCGGGCGAGCGAGAGATCGGCCTGGGCCTGCTTCAGCTCGGCATCGAGGATGGCGGTATCGAGCTTGACCAGCTCCTGTCCTTCCTGGACGCGCTCGCCCTCCCGGAAGCCGAGCGAAATGACGCGGCCGGCGATCTCCGAGGCGATGATGATGGATTCGTCGGCGGCAAGCGTGCCGAGCGCCTCGACCTCTTCGTTCACGGTCATGCTCTCGACCGCGCCGACCTCGACGGGAACGCCCGGATTCGGCGAGGTCGCGGCGGCCTGTGCCGGCTGGCCTACGGCCCGGAAGTGTTTCTGGTAGCCGTAATAGCCGCCGCCAGCCAGCCCGGCGATCAGGACGAGAAGGAAGAAACGCTTCATGAGGCTGGACGCTCCGGTGCCGCGTGCTTAACTTAGACTGGACGGTCTAGTTTGATAAGGTCTCAAATAGGCGGAAGAATGTCGGATATGTCGATTGAGGGCCCTATACTCCCCGCAACGACGGAAGCAAGGTCGATGCCGGCTGAGAAATCACGGCCGGATAAACACGACGCGATCACCCGGGCCGCCTCGGAGATGTTCCTGGCCGAGGGCTTCGACCGCACCAGCCTCGACCAGATCGCCCAGCGCGCCGGCGTCTCCAAGCAGACCATCTACAGCCACTTCGCCGACAAGGAAGCGCTGTTCAAGGCGATCTGCGCCGAACTGACTGAAAAACTGACGATTCCGCTGCGCCAGCAGCCGAAACAGAAGGCCGATCTGCGCAGTATCCTGATCCGCTTCGGCGAGGACGCGCTGGCGATGATGCTGCATCCGGCCTCGCTCGACCTGCACCGCCTGATCGTCAGCGCCTCCGCGCGCTTCCCGGAGCTCGGCCGGGCGGCCTATGAAGCCGGCGCCAGCCGGATGATCGAGGAGCTCGGCACCCTCATCGCCGAGCGTTCACGATCCGGTGATGGCGTCGCAAAGCCCGTAGATGAAGAGCGCGCCCGCATCCTGGCCGAGCAGTTTCTCGGCATGATCCGCGGCCTTCATCAGGCGCGCGGCCTGCTCGGCATCGATCCGGCCCCGGCGGCGGCGCTGAAGGCCTATGTCGCCGATTGCGCCGATCTCCTGCTGCGCGGCGCCTGATCCGGTCCACAGCCAGCGTCACGGCACTGTCATCTGGCATCGATACCGGTCCCCTCGCTGAATGCGAGGAGAAGCGACGATGCTGCGCATCGAAGGCCTGACGAAGCGTTTCGGTGGCAAGGCCGCCGTCGATAACGTCGACCTTTCGATTCCGAAGGGCGAGATGGTCGGTGTCATCGGCCGCTCCGGCGCCGGCAAGTCGACCCTGCTGCGCATGCTCAACCGGCTCTCGGACCCGAGCGACGGACGCATCCTCAGCGGCGAGCGCGACGTCACCTCCCTGCGCGGCGCGGCGCTGCGCGCCTGGCGGCGCGACACTGCGATGATCTTCCAGCAGTTCAATCTGGTCGGCCGCCTCGACGTGCTCACCAACGTGCTGCTCGGCCGCCTCAACCATCGCTCGGCGGCGCTGACCCTGGTCAAGAGCTTCTCGCAGGACGACAAGATCCGCGCCATCGCCGCGCTCGAGCGGCTCGACATGGGCCATCTGCTCGCCCAGCGCGCCGAGACCCTCTCCGGCGGCCAGCAGCAGCGCGTCGCGATCGCCCGTGCTCTGGTCCAGGAGCCGCAGATCATCCTCGCCGACGAGCCGATCGCCTCGCTCGACCCGCGCAACTGCCAGATCGTCATGGATGCGCTGTTCCGCATCAACCGCGAGGACGGCATCACCGTCATCTCCAACCTGCACCATCTCGATATCGCGGCGAAGTACTGCGACCGGCTGATCGGCATGGCCGCCGGCAAGGTCGTGTTCGACGGCCCGCCCCACGCTTTGACCAGCGAGATCGCGGCCGAACTCTACGGAATCGAAGCCAAGGACGCCGGCGCCGAGGCGCTCGATGCGCTCGACGCCATCGCCACCTCCGAGGCGAAGCGCGCCCGACAGAACGTCGCCTGAGCGGATCGTCCGCGGGCAACGCCTACCCCGACCACCAGATAGTCCCTCTAAGGAGCACTCCCATGCTGACCCGTCGTCATACCCTGACGCTTGCCGCCGGCCTCGCCGCGACGCTGGCGACCCCGGCCTTCGCCCAGGACTGGAAGGCGAAGTATCCCGAGCTCGTCTTCGCGATCATCCCGGCCGAGAACGCTTCGGGCGTGACCGAGCGCTACACCCCCTTCGTCAATTATCTCTCGAAGGAACTCGGCACCAAGGTGACGCTGCGCATCGCCAACGACTACGCCGCGATCATCGAGGGCCAGCGCGCCGGCAACATCCACATCGCCTCCTACGGCCCGTCTTCCTTCGCCCGCGCCCGTATGACCGGCGCCAAGGTCGACGCTTTCGCCATCGAGACCAATCTCGACGGCACCAAGGGCTATCATTCGGTCTTCTACGTGAAGAAGGACTCGCCCTATCAGAAGGTCGAGGACCTCAAGGGCAAGAATCTCGGCCTCGTCGATCCGAACTCGACCTCCGGCAACAACGTTCCGCGCTTCGCGCTGAACGGCATGAAGATCGAGCCCGAGACCTTCTTCGGCAAGGTCGTCTATACCGGCAGCCACGAGAACGCGATCATCGCCCTGCAGCAGGGCACGGTCGACATCGTCGCCAACTGGTGGAACGACGAGCAGGAGTCGAACCTGCAGCGCATGGTCCGCAAGAACATGGCCAAGGCCGACGATTTCCGGATCATCTTCAAGTCCGAGCAGATCGTGAACTCGCCGCTGGCTTATCTCAGCGACCTGCCGGAAGAGCTCAAGGCCAAGATCCGCGACGCCGTGCTGAACATCACCACCAAGGACAAGGCCGCCTTCGACAAGATCTATGAAGGCAAGCAGGGCCCGCTCGTCGCCGTCGACAACAAGGCCTACGACCCGATCATCGAGCTGAACAAGTTCGTCGACGAGCTGCGCAAGAAGAAGTCTTCGTAAGCGTTCTCATCCGCTACCCGTCATGGTCGGGCTTGTCCCGACCATCCACGTCTTCGCTTCACTGATCGCGTGCGGTGTCCAAGACGTGGATGCTCGCCACAAGGGCGAGCATGACGGCCGCGGCGCGCACTCGCCGCACCTCCTTCGGCGACGGACTCAGTTCAATGACACTCGCGATCGACACCAACGCCCCCGCCATCGCCGCTCATGCTGAGCTCTATCGGCGCGAAATGGCGGCCAAGCGCCTGCAGACCCTGCTGGGCCTCGCGATCTTCGCCGTCTGCGTCGTGCTCGCCGGCATCGGCGCCGAAGTCGATCTGAAGAAATTCTCCGAGAACGCCTGGCGTTTCCCGAAATACATCCTCGAGACCATGCCGACGCTGCGGCTCGCGACCTTCGGGGCCGATCTCAAGGAATGGTACTGGGGTATCAATGGCTGGCTGAAGCTGCTCTGGCAGACCGTGGTCATCGCCTATGTCGGCACCGTGCTCGGCGCCGTCGGCGGCTTCCTGCTCTGCTTCGCCGCCGCCAGCAATCTCGGCCGCTCGACCGGGCTGCGCTGGGTCACGCGCCGCTTCCTCGAATTCTGCCGCACCGTGCCGGAGATCGTCTTCGCGCTGATCTTCGTCATCGCCTTCGGCCTCGGCCCGCTGCCGGGCGTCCTCGCCATCGCCATCCACACCATGGGCGCGATGGGCAAGCTCTTCTCCGAAGTCGTCGAGAACATCGACATGAAGCCGGTCGACGGCCTCACCGCCACGGGTGCCAGCTGGTGGCAGACCGTGCGTTTCGCCGTCGTGCCGCAGGTGCTGTCGAACTTCGCGAGCTACACGCTGCTGCGCTTCGAGATCAATGTCCGCGGCGCCTCGATCATGGGCTTCGTCGGCGCCGGCGGCATCGGCCAGGACCTGATCGAGGCGATCCGCAAATTCTACTTCACCGATGTCAGCGCCATCCTGTTGCTGATCATCGTCACGGTCATGCTGATCGACTACGGCACCGAGCGTCTGCGCCACGCTTTGCTGAGCCTGGAGCATCGCTCATGAGCCTCGCCCTCTCGGCCGCCGACCGTGCCGCGCTCGTCGCCCGCCACAAGACCGCGATCGACGGCTCGCTCAGGACCAGGATCATCACGCTCGCCGTCATCGGCGGACTCGTCGGGCTCTTCGTCTACGGCCTGACCACGCTCGAGACCTCGTTTGCGCGGATCTTCGCCGGCTTCGCCAATCTCGGCACCTTCGTGGTGCTGATGCTGCCGCCCGATCCCGGCTCGGCCGCTCGTGCCATCATCTTCGTGAAGGCGCTGTTCGAGACCATCGCCATTGCCTTCCTCGGCACCATCCTGGCGGCGATCCTCGCCTTCCCGCTCGGCTTCCTCGCCGCCAAGAACGTCGTCGCCAACCGCATCGTGCACTTCTTCGCCCGGCGCTCGATGGATACGGTGCGCGGCGTCGACGCGCTGATCTGGGCTCTGATCTGGGTGAATGTCGTCGGCCTCGGCCCCTTCGCCGGCATGCTCGCCATCATGACCAGCGATCTCGGCGCCTTCGGCAAGCTGTTCTCGGAGGCGATCGAGGCCGCCGACCGCAAGCCGGTCGACGGCGTCGCCTCGGTCGGCGGCGGCAAGTTGCACGAAATCCGCTTCGGCCTGATCCCGCAGGTGCTGCCGGTGATCGCCAGCCAGGTGCTGTACTATATCGAGTCGAACACCCGCTCCTCGACCATCATCGGCATCGTCGGCGCGGGTGGCATCGGCCTCTACCTCGCCGAGACGATCCGCACGCTCGAATGGCAGCAGGTCTCCTTCCTGATCCTGCTCATCCTCGCGGCGGTGACGACGATCGACTTTATCTCCGGCAAGCTGCGTTTCGCCATCATCGGCAAGCGGGCGGTGTAACGCTCTCGCCGTCATGGTCGGGCTTGTCCCGACCATCCACGACTTTGCTTCACTGATCGAACACGGCGTTCAGGACGTGGATGCTCGCCACAAGGGCGAGCATGACGCGACGGCCAACCTGTGCCGTTCACTCCCCGAAGGGCTCGACCACCATTTCCATCCGCTCGCCGGCGAAGGCGCTGTTGACGATGTGGATCGGCGTCAGGTCCGGCAGCGCATCGAGTGCATGCGTCTGCAGCACCGCCTCGCCCGGCGCGAGCTGCAGCAGGGTCGCCTCGCGCTCGGTGGCGAGCCGCGCCGCCAGCCTTGTCGAGCGCCGGACATAATCGGGGATGCCGCACGCCTTGAAGGCGGCGGTGATCGAGGCTCCCGCCTCCGTCAGGATCGCGTCGAAGCCCGGGAAGCGCTCGACGCTGAGATAGTGGATGCCGGTGCCGACCGGCGTCCCCCCGGCCCGGCTCAAGGTCTCGATCGCCCAGAGCGGCGTGCCTTCGGGCAACCCCAGCATCGCACAATGCTGCGCCTCGCCGCTGACGATCTGCGTCGACAGCACCGAACTCGACACGGCGATGCCCGCGGCGCCGAAATTGGTGCGCATGCTGACCCGGCGGCCGAGCCGGTAGGGAAAGCGCGGCGCCGTCACCTGAGTGCCGCGGCCGCGTGACACCGTGACGAGCCCGCACTCGGCGAGATGGCGAAAGGCCTGCCGCACGGTGTGGCGGTGCACGCCATACTGCTCGGCGAGCGCGACCGAGGCCGGCAGCGTATCGCCCGGCCGGTACTCGCCCTGCTCGATCGACGCCGCCAGCGCATCGGCGATCCGCCGCCAGGCCGTGCCGGCCTCGCCGGTCGCAGTCTCGGGAGCCGTGTCCGTCATGAAAATTTCATCTGAAATGTATAGACCTTTCGCGGGTTCAGATCCATGATAGTCTAGACATTAGAGATTGGCGAGAGGCAGCACCGGATGACTCAAACCGCAACACGGCAGCGATGGATGGCCGTGCTGGCCCGCGCCTCTCATCGCGAGATCGAGGCGCTTCTGGCACAGGCCGGCCCCCTACCGGCTTATGAGATTCTCAAGGCGCCCGAGACCGGCACCGTCATGGTCGAGGGCCGCGCCGGCGGCGCCGGGCGGCGCTTCAATCTCGGCGAGGCGACGGTGACGCGCTGCGTCATCCGCCTCGGCAACGGGGCGATGGGCTTCTCCTATGCGCTCGGCCGCGATGCCGGCAAGGCACGGCTGGCGGCGATCACCGACGCGCTGCTCCAGGACGAAACCGAGACCGGCCCGCTGCGGCAGGGCGTGGGCGCGCTCGCCGACAAGCAGCAGGCGGCTCGCGAGCTCGCCTCGCGCAAGGCGGCCGCCACCAAGGTCGATTTCTTCACGCTGGTCAGGGGCGGCTGATGGCAACGAACGAAACCCTGCTCGGCGCCGGCTTCTCCGACCCGGTCTTCCAGTCGCAAGGAGCCTTCCGGGCCCTGCTGGCGGCGCTCTCCGAGCCCGGCCAGGTCCGTGAGCTCGCCATCGCGGTCGAGCCGCCGGCCGGGCTCGCACGCGCCACCGCGCTCGCTCTCTTGACCCTCGCCGACTACGAGACGCCGATCTGGCTACCCGCCTCACTGCGCGACGGGCCTGCCGGCGCCTGGCTGCGCTTCCATTGCGGCGCCGCCCTCGTCGAGTATCCCGCCCGCGCCGCCTTTGCCGTGATCGACGGCGCAGCGCTCGAGCCCAAGCTTGCCGCCTTCAACCCGGGCGACGATCAGTTTCCCGACCGCTCGACCACCGTGATCGTGCAATGCGCCGCGCTCGCCGGCGGAGAAGCGGTGACCCTCGAAGGCCCAGGCATCGCAGGAACCTGCGAGATCGCTCCGTCCGGCCTGCGCCCCGGCTTCTGGGGCGAGGTCGCCGCCAATGCTGAGCTCTATCCGTGCGGCGTCGATCTCATCCTGAGCCATGGCGCCGAGCTGATCGGCCTGCCGCGCTCGACCCAAATCCTGGAGACCCGCTGATGACCCGCCGGGAGCTTTACTGATGTATGTCGCGGTCAAGGGCGGGGAAGCCGCCATTCTCGCCACGCATGATCTCGTCGCCGAGGCCCGCCGCGGCGACGAGAGCGTTCCCGAGCTCGCAGTCGCCCAGATCCGCGAGCAGATGGGTCTCGCCTGCGGTCGCGTGATGAACGAGGGCTCGCTCTACGATCCCGATCTCGCCGCGTTGGCGCTGAAGCAGGCGCAGGGCGATGCGATCGAGGCTGCCTTCCTGATGCGCGCCTACCGCACGACGCTGCCGCGCTTCGGCTCCTCCGAGCCGCTCGACACCGCCAGGATGGCGATCCGCCGCCGCGTCTCGGCGACCTACAAGGATCTGCCCGGCGGTCAGGTGCTCGGCCCGACCTATGACTACACTCACCGGCTCTTCGATTTCGCCCTGATGGACGAGGCGGCTCCAGGAGAGGTGCAGACCCGTCCGGCGGCGCAGCCGCTCGACGCCGCGATGCCCCGCGTGCCCGACATCCTCGGCGCCGAGGGGCTGATGGAAGAGGAAGCGCCTCCGGAAGGCGATCCGCGTCCCTTCGATCTCACCCGCGAGCCCGTTTCTTTCCCGGCCGAGCGCGATGTCCGCCTGCAGGCGATGGCGCGCGGCGATGAGGGCTTTCTGCTCGGCCTCGGCTATTCCGTGCAGCGCGGCTTCGGCAACAGCCATCCCTTCGTCGGCGAGGTCCGGGTCGGCGAGGTCGCGGTCGAATATGTGCCGGAGGAGCTCGGCTTCGCCGTCGATCTCGGCGACGTCACCTTGACCGAATGCCAGATGGTCAACCAGTTCGCCGGCTCCAAGGACGTGCCGCCGCAATTCACCCGCGGCTACGGGCTCTCCTTCGGCCATAGCGAGCGCAAGGCGATGTCGATGTCGCTGGTCGACCGGGCGCTGAAGGCGCGTGATTTCGGCGAGGCCACGACCTATCCGGCGCAGCAGGACGAATTCGTCCTCTACCACTCCGACAATGTCGAGGCGGCCGGCTTCGTCGAGCACCTGAAGCTGCCGCACTATGTCGATTTCCAGGGCGAGCTCGAACTGATCCGCCGCATTCGCAAAGAGCGGCAGGAACGCCAGGACAAGCTCGCCGATCAGCCGAGCGAAGCGCTGCCGGAGGCCGCGGAATGACCGTGCACCAGAAACTCAGCGGCGATACCAAGCCGGCTTACAACTACGCGTATCTCGACGAGCAGACCAAGCGGATGATTCGCCGCGCCCTGCTCAAGGCGGTGGCGATCCCCGGCTACCAGGTGCCATTCGGCTCGCGCGAGATGCCCCTCGCCCGCGGCTGGGGCACCGGCGGCATCCAGGTCACCGCCGCGATCATCGGTCCAGATGACAAGCTGAAGGTCATCGACCAGGGCGCCGACGACACCACCAACGCCGTCTCGATCCGCCGCTTCTTCGAGCGCACCGCCGACGCGCGCACCACCGAGGCGACCGATGAGGCGACGATCATTCAGACCCGCCACCGCATCCCCGAGGCACCGCTGAAGGCCGGCCAGATCATGGTCTATCAGGTGCCGCAGCCCGAGCCGCTGCGGAAGCTCGAGCCGCATGAGGCCGAGACACGCAAGATGCACGCCTGGGCCGAATACGGGCTGATGCAGGTCAAGCTCTACGAGAACATCGCCCGCTTCGGCGAGGTGACGACGACCTATGACTACCCGGTCATGGTCAATGGCCGCTATGTGATGGCGCCGTCGCCGATCCCGAAATTCGACAATCCGAAGATGCAGATGTCCCCGGCGCTGCAGCTCTTCGGCGCCGGGCGCGAAAAGCGCATCTATGCGGTGCCGCCGCATACCAGCGTGCGCAGCCTCGATTTCGAGGATCATCCCTTCCGCATCCAGAGCTGGGAGCAGCCTTGCGGGCTCTGCGGCGCCGCCGATTCCTATCTCGACGAGGTGGTGATCGACGACCAGGGCGGGCGCATGTTCGTCTGCTCCGACAGCCATTATTGTGAGACGCGCCGGGCGGAAGGCCATCGCGGCGCGATGCTCGCCGACGCCTCGGCGCTGCATCTGGTCGAGGACGAGGCCAAGTCATGAACATGCAGGTCAACCCGCAGGAACTCGCGCTCGATCCGCAGCCGCTGCTCTCGGTCGCCGGCGTATCCCGCTTCTATGGCGAGCGCATCGGCTGCGCCGATGTCTCCTTCGACCTCTGGCCGGGCGAGGTGCTGGGCATCGTCGGCGAGTCCGGCTCGGGCAAGTCGACCCTGCTGCGCTGCCTTGCCGGCATCGACAAGCCCGATGCGGGCGAGGTGCTCTTTCGCGGCGGCGCCGAGCCGCTCGACATCTACTCGGTCGCCGAGCAGGAGCGGCGCCGGCTGATGCGTACCGCCTGGGGCATCGTCCACCAGAACCCGCGCGACGGCCTGCGCATGGACGTCTCGGCCGGCGGCAATGTCGGCGAGCGGCTGATGGACAATGGCGCCCGCCATTACGGCAGGATTCGCGAGACCGCGCTCGACTGGCTGCAGCGCGTCGAGATCGCCGCCGGCCGCATCGACGACCGGCCGCGCCAGTTCTCCGGCGGCATGCAGCAGCGCCTGCAGATCGCCCGCGTTCTGGTCTCCGAGCCCCGGCTCGTCTTCATGGACGAGCCGACCGGCGGCCTCGACGTCTCCGTCCAGGCGCGACTGCTCGACCTGCTGCGCGTGCTGGTGCGCGATCTCGGCCTCGCCGCGATCATCGTCACCCATGATCTCGCAGTCGCGCGCCTGCTCACCGACCGCCTGATGGTGATGAAGGATGGCCGCGTCGTCGAGCAGGGCCTGACCGACCAGGTCCTCGACGATCCCCACCACGCCTATACGCAGCTTCTGACATCCGCGGTGCTGACCGTATGAGCGCCGTCACATCCGCGTCACCGCGCCGGCACAAGGCATTGATCCCATGACCACGATGATCCAGGTCGAAAACGTCGCCAAGGAATTCACCCTGCACAATCAGGGTGGAGTGCGCCTGCCGGTCTTCGACAACGTCAATTTCTCGGTCGCGGCCGGCGAGGCGCTGGTCCTGGCCGGTGCCTCCGGCGCCGGCAAATCCAGCCTGCTGCGCATCCTCTACGGTAATTACCGGCCGACCTCCGGCACCATCGCCGTCACCCATGCCGGCCGGCCGATCGACATCGTCACCGCCGTGCCGCGCACCGTGCTCGACATCCGCCGCCGCACGCTCGGCTTCGTCTCGCAGTTCCTGCGGGTGATCCCGCGTGTCTCGGCGCTCGACATCGTCCGCGACCCGCTGCTCGCCCGCGGCGCCACGCCCGAGGAGGCCAGCGAGCGCGCCAAAGCCATGCTGGCGCGGCTCAACCTGCCGCAGCGCCTCTGGGATCTCGCACCCGCGACCTTCTCCGGCGGCGAGCAGCAGCGCGTCAACATCGCCCGCTCCTTCGTCGATCCCTCGCCGATCATGCTGATCGACGAGCCGACCGCCTCGCTCGACGCCGGCAACCGCAATGTCGTGGTGCAGCTGATCGCCGAAGCCCGCGCGCAGGGTTCCGCCATCGTCGGTATCTTCCACGACGAAGCCGTGCGAGAGGCTGTCGCGACCCGCTATCTCGACATCACCGATTTCAGGAAGGCCGCCTGATGACCACCATCCTCACCAATGCCAGGCTGATCCTCGAGGACGAGATCGTCGACGGCACCATCGCCTTCGACGCCAGCGGCATCCTCTCCGTCGACCAGGGCCGCTCCTCGCTGCCGGCGGCGATCGACGTCCAGGGCGACTATGTCGCGCCCGGCCTCGTCGAGATGCACACCGACAACATGGAAAAGCACTTCATGCCGCGCCCGAAGGTCTTCTGGCCGAACGGGCTCGCGGCGGCGCTGGTCCATGACGCCCAGATGGCGGCGGCGGGCGTCACCACGGTCTACGACGCGATCTGCGCCGGCACGCCCTTCTCGGCCAAGGATTATCGCAAGGACATCTTCGCCGACGTCATGGATGCGCTGCGGCTCGGCACTGCCGAGGGGGTCTTCCGCATCGACCACCGCATCCATATGCGCTGCGAGCTGACCAGCCCCGACCTGCTGCGCGACATCGAGCCCTATCAGGACGACGGCCTCGTCCAGCTCGTCTCGCTGATGGACCACACGCCGGGCCAGCGGCAATGGCGCAACCTGGAAGATCTGCGCACCTATGCGCTGGGCACCGGCAAGACCCAGGCCGAGTTCGAGGAGGATGTCGTCGTCCGCCAGCGCGAAGGCGGGGCGAATGTCGCGCGCAACTGGAGCGCCGTAGTCGAGATGTTCCGCTCCCGCGGCATTCCGATCGCCACCCATGACGACACCACGCTCGACCATGTCGAGGCCGGCATCGCCTCGGGCGCCGTGATCTCGGAATTCCCGACCACGATCGAGGCGGCGGAGGCCGCCAAGCGGCACGGCCTCGCCACCATCGCCGGTGCGCCGAACGTCGTGCGCGGCGGCTCGCATTCCGGCGGCGTCTCGGTTTCGGAACTGGCCGAGAAGGGCCTGCTCGACGGGCTCTCCTCCGATTATGTCCCCGCCAGCCTGCTCCAGGCCGTGCTCAAGCTCCATGCCGCCCATGGCATCGCCCTGCCGGAAGCGATGGGCATGGTGACCTGGAAGGTCGCCGACATTCTCGGGCTCAAGGATCGCGGCCACCTCAAGCCCGGCCTGCGCGCCGACCTGCTGCGCTTCCGGACGCTCGGCGCGACGCCGGTGCTCAATGCCGTCTGGTCAAAGGGCGAGCGCGCGTTTTGACCGCAACCCCGCCGCGCTACGCCATCTACTTCGCGCCCTCCGCCGACAGCGCCCTCTGGCGCTTCGGCAGCGGGGCGCTGGGCTATGACGCCATCACCGGCGGCGACCTGCCTCATGCGGTCCCACCGGGCTGCGAGGGGCTGGACTGGGCGGCGCTCACCGCCGAGCCGCGCCGCTATGGCTTCCACGCGACGCTGAAGGCCCCGTTCGAGCTCTCGGACGGCCGCAGCGAAGGGGCGTTGCGCGCCTTCGCCCGCAATTATGTCGCCGGCCGCGCGCCGGTCGAGCTCGCCGGGCTCGCCGTCAACGCGCTCGGCCATTTCGTCGCCCTGACCCCGGCCGAGCCGAGCGAGGCGCTGCAGCACTTCGCCTTCGATGTCGTCCAGGCCTTCGAGCCGTTCCGGGCCCCGCTCTCGGAAGCCGATCTGGCGCGGCGGCTGCAGAGCCCACTGACCCCGGCGCACCGGGCCTATCTCGAGGCCTTCGGCTACCCCTATGTCGGCGATGCCTTCCGCTTCCACATGACGCTGACCGGCGCCCTGCCGCAGGATCTCATTTCACCCGTCAAGACTGCGCTCAGCTCTGCGCATGCGCAGGCGGTTCCGCCCGGCGAAGTTGTGCTCGACCGGATCGCGATCTTCAAGCAGGCGGACCGCGCCAGCCGCTTCACCCTGCTCGACTCCCTGCCTTTCGGCTGAAGCACGAGGCGCGGCGTGTCAGGCGGGGCCGGCCAAGGCGCGCAGCAGGCCCAACAGCTCGCTCGCGCCTTCGGCGATGCTCCGGTCGTTGACGATCCGCCGCAAGGCGGCGCGCTCCGTCACCAGTCGCGCCTCACGGGAAAGCCGCTTCGCGATATCGGCCTCGCTCTCGCGCCCGCGCGCCGCGAGCCGCTTCGCCAGAATGGCCGCCGGCGCGGTGATCTCGACCACGACCACACGCTCCGCCAGCGCCTCCGCCGCGCCGATCGCGCCGCGCGAGATATTGGCGATCACCACCTCCCCGCCGGCGATGCCGGCGAGCTCGCGCGCCGGGATGCCGTAATGCAGGCCATGGGCGGCCCAGCTCAGAGCGAGCTCGCCGCGCGCCCGGGCGGCCACGAAACCGGCCTCGTCGCAGCTGTCATGGTCCTCTGCTCCAGCCAGCGCCGGGCGGGTGATCAGGCGGCGCGCGAAGCGGAAGCGCCGATCATCGGCGAGCGCGCCGCGGGCGCCTTCCATCAGCGCATCCTTGCCCGCACCGGACGGGCCGACGACCAGCACCAGCGCGCCCGTCAAGACCGGCGTCGCAATCATCGCTTCAGCAGAGGAATTCGTCATGGCAGGCAAGAAACTCGGGCTTGAACCGGTGATCGACCCCACCGCCAGGGTGCGGCAGGCGGTGCTCGGCCGCTATACCGAGATCGGCGCCCGCACCGCCTTCGCCGAGTCCAGCCTCGGCGACTACTCCTATGTCGTGAACGACGCGGATGTCATTTACACGACGATCGGCAAGTTCTGCTCGATCGCCGCCCATACCCGCATCAACCCGGGCAACCATCCGATGCAGCGGGCGAGCCAGTCGCATTTCAGCTATCGCTCATCGGCCTATTTCGACGATGCGGACGACGATGCCGACTTCTTCGCCTGGCGCCGCTCGACCCCGGTCACGATCGGCCACGATGTCTGGATCGGCCATGGCGCCATCATCCTGCCCGGCCGCAGCATCGGCACGGGAGCGGTGGTCGCCGGCGGCGCAATCGTCACCAAGGACGTGCCGGATTACACCATCGTCGCGGGCAACCCCGCCCGCATCATCCGCCGGCGTTTCCCGGAGACGGTCGCTGAGCGGCTGAAGGCGCTCGGCTGGTGGGACTGGGAGCACGCGCGCCTGCGCGCCGCGCTCTCCGATTTCCGGACGCTCAGCGTCGAGGGCTTCCTGGAGACATACGAGGGCTGACGGCAAGCGCGCGTCATGCTCGGGCGTGTCCTGAGCATGACGCGGCAAAGCCGCAGTCTTCAGCCCTTCGCCTTGGCCTTCTTCGCGCGCTCGATCGCTTCGAGGATCAGTTCCTTCGCCTTGGCGGCGTCGCCCCAGCCGGTGAACTTCACCCACTTGCCGGGTTCGAGATCCTTGTAGTGCTCGAAGAAGTGCTGGATCTGGTCGAGCGTGATCTTCGGCAGGTCCGTGTAGTTGTGGACGTTTTCGTAGCGCTTGGTGAGCTTCGGCACCGGCACGGCGATGATCTTCTCGTCACCGCCGCCCTCGTCCTCCATCATCATCACGCCGATCGGACGGACCGCGATATAGGAGCCCGGAACCAGCGGACGCGTATTGGCGACGAGCACGTCGCAGGGGTCGCCATCCTCCGAGAGCGTATGAGGGATGAAGCCGTAATTCCCGGGATAACGCATCGGGGTGTAGAGGAAGCGATCGACGAAGAGCGTGCCGGCCTCCTTGTCCATCTCGTACTTGATCGGTTCGCCGCCGATCGCGACCTCGATCACGACATTGACTTCGTCGGGGGGATTCTTGCCGATGGAGATGGCGTCGAGGCGCATGAACTTGACCTGTCTATGGACGATACTGGCGCGCCTTATGCCGGCTTGCGCGGCAAAGGCCAAGTCCGACCTTCTGCCCGCCTTGCAAGCCGGGCTGCCAGTTCGCATCTCCCTGCCAGATTTGCGCGCCGCCTCCAGCACTGGTATCGGGCCGGCCATGGACGAAAGTAGGACGAGATGCTGAACCGCTTGCGGCGGGACGAGGACCGCTATGCCAGGCGCATGGCCCGGATCGCGCGCTGGGACCGCCCGCTCGGCGGCCGGCTCGACCGCGCGCGCGCCTGGGCCAACATGCTGCTGGTCGATCACGGCATCTTCCGGCTCGCCTATCTCAATGCCCATCGCGTCACGCCGCGGCTCTGGCGGGCGGCGCAGCCGGCTCCGGGCGACATCGCCTGGTTCGCCCGTCAGGGCGTGCGCGCCATCGTCAATCTGCGCGGCGGGCGCGAGCACGGCTCATGGCAGCTCCAGCGCGAGGCCTGCGAGCGCCACGGCATCGCCCTGATCGACTTCGTGCTGCGCTCGCGCGGCGCGCCCGATCGCGAGACCATCCTGTCGGCGCCGCAGTTCTTCCGAGAGCTCGCCCTGCCGGCGCTGGTGCACTGCAAGTCTGGCGCCGACCGCGCCGGATTCTTTGCGGCGCTCTATCTGCTGGTCCACGAGCAGCGGCCGCTTAAGGAAGCGATGGCCGCGCTCTCCTTCCGCTACGGCCATTTCCGCTTCGCCAAGACCGGCATCCTCGACGCCTTCTTCGAGGCCTATGAGCGCGAGGGCGAGGCCAAGGGCATCGCCTTCCTCGACTGGGTCGCCAACCACTACGATCCCGAGCGTCTGGAGCGCGAGTTCAAGCCGGGCTTCCTGTCCTCGCTGCTCGCCGACCGCCTGATCCGACGCGAATAAGGCCGACAGCGGGTCCGCCGCGAAAAGCTCAGATGCGCGACCCCCGCGGCAAGGTTCCAGGCGTGCTACCGCCACCGAAGCCTGTCCAGGCCAGGCAGGCATGCGCGCTCATGCGCAGCAGCGACATCGCGCCGACCGCGCAGAGCAGCGCTGGCGACAGCGCGCCAAACCAGGCGATGACGGCGACGATCGCGACCGTAGCGACAGCATTGGTGATCATCGCGTGATGCGGGTCGCGCGACAGCGTGCCGATCTCGTTCAGCGGCGAGACCAGGGCGATGCCGGCATAGAACAGCGTCAGGACCGCCAGCACGGCTCCGATGCCATGCCATTGCGTCTCCTCGAGCCAGGGATCGAGGATCAGCGCGAAGCCCGCCACGCCGGCGAACAGCACGAATGCGACGAATACGAGCCCAGCGGTGAGGATGCGGGCCCAGCGGCGACGCGCCGGCCCTTGCCGGCTGCGCATGCTGCTCATCACCAGTGGCTGGGTGACCGCGCCGAACATCTGCGTCGGCATGTCGAGAAGGCGCATGGCGAGGGCGACATGCGCGGCGAAGATCGGATCGGAAGCGAAGGTCAGCGCGAAGAGCGGTGCAACCGAGAAGCCGAAGGAAAGCAGCACGGAAGGCAGCAGCAGCCGCGGCGCCGCGCTCCATTGCCGGGCCGAGCGCCGCAGCTCCCAGCGCGACCATTCGGCGCGGAAGGCGAGCTGCTGGAAGGCGAAGCGGCGACGCCAGCCGAGATAGCAGGCAGCAACGGCATGGCCGATCGCATCGGCGGCGAACAGCGCCAGCGAGGACGGACCGAAAGGCAGGATCAGTCCGAGCATCGCACCGGGCTGGACCACCGCCTGGACCAGCCCGGAATTACCGATCGCCCGAAAATCGCCCTCGGCGGTGGCTTCCGCGGTAGCCAGACGAATTGCCGCACGGCCGGCGAGAGACAGAACGAAGAGCGCAGCATACCCCGCCATGACGAGGCCAAGCATTGAGGCGGCAAAGGCTGCGAGCGCCGCCAGCCCCAGGAAACCGGCTCCCGCCACGAGCGACAGCCGGAAGGCGCGCCCGAGCCGGTCCGGGTCGCTATTATGGAAGAACACCGCCTCGAAGCGCAGCAGCGCTGCGATCGCCAGGAAATTGGCGAGCGCCGAATAGATCGCGAACTCGGTGAAGATCTCCGGCGGGCAGAGCAGGGCGGCGATCAGCAACCCCCAGACCGACACGAAGCGGGCCTGGATATAGCGCAGCGCCAGCAACAGTCCCGCGGCGCCGCCGCCACCTGGCCGAAGGGAGTGGAGAGCGTTCTGCGCCAGCTCGGGCCGCGCGGCCGAAGCCGGCGCCAGGGCTCTCTCGAAAGTTGCAGGCGCAGCCATGCCGACGGCCTCACTCGGGATACTCAGGGGGTGGTTTCCCGCCACTTTCCCGATGCTGGCGGCAGCCTTTCGAAAGCGGAACGAGGCTCGGCGTGCCGATCTCCTCATCCCGTGCCGCAACTTCGACAGTGCGCTCACGTAGTTAACAGATCCTTGACGGAACTCCGCGAGTTCCGACTGCGGCCCTTCGTTTCAGGGCAGGGCGTGGCGACAAGATGGCGGCAGCTTTCCCTTGGTCGCCCTGGCGACCATAGGGAACGCCGACACCCGCGGGGTTCGCGCGCGCCCATTTCGGGCCGAAGCGGGCTTGCAGCGCCATGTTGGCGCCGCAAAGCAGATGCCATCGGCCTGCCCCCGGGCGGAGGCATCTGCACTGTCGAGCGGAATCGTGTAGCCCGCTCAACTCCGCTCCTGGCAGCCGGTCAGACGAAGTCGCGCTGCAGGGCCTCGAACTTCGCGACCTGATCGGTGAGCAGTTCGCGCTTCTCGTCGCGCCGGACGAAGACCTTGAACATCGCCTCGCCGGCGCCGTTGAAAAACTGCACCGAGCAGGAACGGCGGCCATGGAACTGCCGGTCGACCAAAGCGATGGTCTGGCAATTGCCGGCCTTGATATGCCCGCCGATCGGGCTGTCGCCATGGATGTTGTAATAGCCGTGGCCGAAGGAGCCGACCGGCAGCGAGCCCTCGCATTCGAGCACGATGTCGGGCGTGTGCACGATGAAGAGCACGGTGCCCCAGCTCGAGAGCTCCAGCCAGAGCGCCTCGAAGCGCTCCGCCGGGATGAAGCGGCGCTGGTTGTCCGGCGCCGCCTCGAGCACGGCGAGCGTCGACACGCCGACCTCGCGGGCGATCGCCTCGATGACCCCGTCCGGCTTGGCGGCGAGCGCCTGCCTGACGCGTTCCATGGGCTCCGTGACCGGCGGTTCCTGGCCTGCCGGAGCAAGCGCCTGCGAGATCGGCATGTCCACCCTCCCCTTATTCGGCCGCCTGGAGCGGCAGATGCGGGTTGTGCTCGGTCAGCACCGTCTCGAAGCCCTCGAACTCGGGATGGCCGAGGAAGACCGGCTTCGGCCGCGCCTGGCCGGCCTTGCTGTGCGACTCGCGGAACTGCTCGGATTTGGTCCAGGCGGTGAAGTCCTCCTTCGAGGCCCAGGTCGTGTGCGAGGAGTAGAGCGTGTGATCCTCCTTCTCCGGCCCCTTGAGCAGGTGGAAGGCGATGAAGCCCTTCATCTCGTCGAGCCGGGTCTTGCGCGACGACCAGATGGTCTCGAACGTCGCCTCCTCCCCCTTGATGACCTTGAAGCGGTTCATGGCGATGAACATGGGATTTCCTCGATAGGCTGACGGAGAAAGACAAGCGGGCGGCGCAGACGCGCGGAACCGCGCCGAGCCGGCGACCGCACTTGACCCCTCTTAGTAAAACTGAATATCACCGTCAACAACGGCTCAGTAATCATAGTTTTTAATGATTATAAAGAGAGCCTATACTTTGGAATCACTGTAAGCAGTCGGCGCCACCCGGAGTCTGGAGGCATCGCGCTGCGGCACCCGACGAGACCGAGCCATGCAATACATGCCATCGCCCGCGACCGCCCCCCTTGCCGGCATCAAGGCCAAGCGCCTCGGCCGGGAACTCGCGGCCGCCATCGGCTTGACCTTTCTCGCAGCTTCCGGCCCCGGCAGCAGCGAGGCCTGGTCGAGCCGGATGGCGCAGACCGCCTTCGGCTTCGTTGCCAGCGCCCAGGCACAGACCACCCAGCGCATCGTCGCGGTCGGCGGCGTCGTTACCGAAGTGCTCTATGCGCTCGGACTGCAGGACAGCATCGTCGGTGTCGACACCACCAGCCTGTGGCCGCCGGAGGCGCTGAAAGAGAAGAAGAATGTCGGCTATGTCCGGGCGCTCTCGGCCGAGGGCGTGCTCTCGCTGAAGCCGTCCCTGGTGATCGCGGTCGAAGGCGCCGGCCCGCCCGACGCGATGGCGCTCGTGCGCGAGGCCGGCCTGTCCATGGCGCCGGTTCCCGAGGCGTTGACGCCCGAGGCGGTGGTCTCGAAGATCGAGATCATCGGCAAGGCCGCCGGCGCCGCCGAGCCGGCGCGGCAGCTCGCCGCCGGCGTCAAGGCCCGCTTCGCCGAACTCGACAAGCTGCGCGCCGGCCTGCCGGGCAAGAAGCGCGTACTCTTCGTGCTCTCGCTGCAGAACGGTCGCACCATGGTCGGCGGCCGCAACAGCACCGCCGACGCCATCATCGCGCTCGCCGGCGGCGTCAACGCCGCCGAGGCGGTCGAGGGCTTCAAGCCCATGACCGACGAAGCGATCATCACCGCCGCCCCGGATTATGTGCTGATGATGCGTCACAGCGCTGCTCCCTCCCAGACGCCCGAGGAGCTCTTCGCCTTGCCGGCCTTCTCGCAGACGCCGGCCGCCAAGACGAAGGGTCTGATCCGCATGGACGGGCTCTACCTTCTCGGCTTCGGTCCGCGGACCCCGGATGCCGCCCGCGACCTGATGGCCGCGCTTTATCCGGAGGCCAAGATCGCCCAGCTTCCCGGGGCGAAATGACCCTCGCCATGAAGCCAGCCACGGTGCCCGGCGCGACCGCGCTGGCGAGGCTGACCGCCAGCCGCCGGCAGCGCAACCTCGTCGCCGGCGGCGTCCTGCTCGGGTTGTGCCTGCTGCTGATGCTGCTCTCGCTCGGCGCCGGCGCCTTCGCCATCGCGCCCGGGCGTGTCGCCGAGATCCTGCTGGCGCGCCTCGGCAGCGGACCGGCCGAGTTGCTCGACAGCCGCGAGGCGCTGGTCGTGCTCAACATCCGCATGCCGCGCTTGCTGCTCGGCGCGCTGGTCGGCGCGGCGCTCGCCATTTCCGGCGCCCTGATGCAGGGCCTGTTCCGCAACCCGCTCGCCGATCCAGGGCTGGTGGGCGTCTCGGCCGGCGCCGGCCTCGCAGCCGCCGCGACGATCGTGCTCGGCGACCGGCTGCTGGCGAGCATGGGTATGGGCATCAAATTGCCCTTCGCCGCATTGCCCTTCGGTGCCTTCTTCGGTGGGTTGATCTCGACGCTGGCGCTCTACCTGATTGCGACGCGCGAGGGGCGGACTTCGGTCGCCACCATGCTGCTGGCCGGCGTCGCGCTCGGAGCGCTCGCCGGCTCGCTCACCGGGCTGCTCGCTTACATTTCGGACGACCGGCAGTTGCGCGACCTCACCTTCTGGTCGATGGGCAGCCTCGGCGGGGCGAGCTGGAGCAAGCTTTCCGTCGTCGCGCCGATCGTGCTGCCGCTCCTGGTGGCCGTGCCCTTCCTCGCGCGCGGCCTCAACGCGCTGATGCTCGGGGAAGCCGAGGCCTTCCATCTCGGCATCCCCGTGCAGCGGATCAAGGCGATGGCCGTGGTGCTCGTCGCCCTCTCCGTCGGTGCGAGCGTCGCCGCCGCCGGCGTGATCGGCTTCGTCGGCATCGTCGTGCCGCACCTGATCCGCCTGCTGATCGGCCCGGATCATCGCCTGCTGCTGCCGCTTTCGGCCATCGGCGGCGCGACGCTCCTCGTCGGCGCCGACATCGTCGCGCGTCTGATCGTCGTCCCGGCCGAACTGCCGATCGGCATCGTCACCGCCTTCATCGGCGCGCCCTTCTTCCTCTGGCTGCTGCTGCGCCGCGGCCGGATCGCCGAAAGCTGAGAGGGAGGAGCGCAATCATGACCACGATCCTCGAAGCCCGGGATCTGCATTTCCGCGTTCGCGGCACCGCTTTGGTGCGCGATGCCTCGCTGCAGCTCGACGCTGGCACGACCTCGATCATCGTCGGCCCGAACGGGGCCGGAAAATCGACCCTGCTCAAGCTCCTGACCGGCGAGCTGACCCCGGCTCAGGGTAACGTCCGGCTCGACGGCGCCCCGCTCGCCGGCGCGCCCGCCTGGAAGCTCGCCTGCCAGCGTGCGGTGATGTCGCAGAACCAGCGGCTCGCCTTCCCGTTCAGCGTCTACGAAGTCGCCAGACTCGGCCTGGAGGGCGTCGGCCGCGCCCAGTCGCGCAGCCGCAGCGAGCAGATCATCGCCGAGGCGCTCGAGACCGCCGGCGTGCTCGGCCTCGCTAGCCGCGAGTACCAGACGCTCTCCGGCGGCGAGCAGCAGCGCGTGCAGTTCGCCAGGGCGCTCTGCCAGCTCGAGGCCGGCCGCTCGGTCGCCGAGCGGCAGATCCTCTTCCTCGACGAGCCGATCGCCAGCCTCGATCTCTGCCACCAGCTCGCTCTGCTCGATGCCGCCCGCGCCATAGCGACGCAAGGGGCGGCGGTGCTGATCGTCCTGCACGACCTCAACCTCGCCGTGACCTATGCCGACAAGCTGCTGGTGATGCATGAAGGCGCGATCGTCGCCCAGGGCGCGCCGGCCGCAATTCTCGACGATGCCCTGCTGCGCGGCGTCTTCCGCGTCGATCTCGCCTTCAGCCGGCTGCCGCCGACCGGATTGCCCTTCCTGCTGCCGCAGCAGCATCTGCGCGCGACGACCGGCCCGGCCTTGCGCGCCGCGGGCGCCTGATATCCGCAAGAAAGCGTTGGTCCGGCGTCGCTGCGGGTCTATAGCCAAGCGCTCCCCCCGCTTTGCGACCGTGCCATGACCGAACAGATCGACCGTCTTTCCTTCCCGAAGGATCGCATCCGCGTCCTGCTGCTGGAAGGCATCAACGATTCCGCCGTCGCGATCCTGCAGAACGCCGGCTACACCAACCTGACCCGGCTGCCGAAGGCACTCGACGAGGCCCAGCTCGTCGAGGCGATCGCCAAGACGCATATCCTCGGCATCCGCTCGCGCACCCAGCTCACCGGCACGGCGCTGGCGGCCGCGCAGCGGCTCTTCGCCGTCGGCTGCTTCTCGGTCGGCACCAACCAGGTCGATCTCGACGCCGCGCGGCTGCGCGGCATCCCGGTCTTCAACGCGCCCTTCTCGAACACCCGCAGCGTCGCCGAGCTGACCATCGGCGAGATCGTCATGCTGCTGCGCCGGATTCCCGACCGCTCGCGCTCGGCCCATCAGGGTGGCTGGGACAAGTCGGCCAACGGCGCCTTCGAGGTCCGCGGCAAGACGCTCGGCATCGTCGGCTACGGCAATATCGGCAGCCAGCTCTCCAACATCGCCGAGGCGATGGGCATGCGGGTGATCTACTACGATCACACCGACCGTCTGCGCCATGGCAACACCGAGCCGGTCGAGAGCCTCGCCGCACTGCTTTCCGGCAGCGATATCGTCTCGCTGCACGTGCCGGAGACGCCGGCCACCCATGGCATGATCGGCAAGGCCGAGATCGCCCTGATGAAGCAGGGCGCCTATCTCATCAACAATTCGCGCGGCACGGTCGTCGATCTCGAGGCGCTCGCCGAGGCCCTGAAGAGCGGGCATCTCGGCGGCGCCGCGGTCGACGTCTTCCCGAAGGAGCCGGCCTCCAACAACGACCGCTTCGTCACCCCGCTCCAGGGCCTGCCCAACGTCATCCTGACCCCGCATATCGGCGGCTCGACCGAGGAGGCGCAGGAGCGCATCGGCGCCGAGGTGGCGCGCAAGCTCGTCGACTATTCCGATGTCGGCTCGACCGTCGGCGCGGTGAACTTCCCGCAGGTCCAGTTGCCGGCGCGGCCGGCGGGCACGCGCTTCATCCAGGTCCAGCGCAACGCGCCGGGCATGCTGCGCCGTCTCAACGACGTCTTCGCCAGCCGCAACATCAACATCGCCGCCCAGAACTTCCAGACTGATGGCGAGATCGGCTATGTCGTGATGGAGGCCGAGCCGGTCGGCGAGGTCGCGCGCGAGATCATCGAGGAGATCCGCACCCTCGACGGCACGATCCGCGCCCGCCTGCTCTACGAGCGCGGCTGAGCGCAGGCGGTTCAGCCGGCCTGCAGCTTCAGCCCGACGATCCCGGCGAGGACGAGCGCGATCCAGAACAGCCGCGCCGCCGTCGCCGGCTCACCGAAGATCAGGATGCCGACGGCGACCGAGCCGGCGGCGCCGATCCCCGTCCAGACCGCATAGGCGGTTCCGAGCGGCAGCACTTCGAGCGCCTTGATCAGCAGGGCGACGAAGACGACCAGCAGGACGACCGAGGCCAGCGCCCAGGGCGTATCGCGAAAGCCATCGGCCTTCTTCATGGAGAACGCCCAGGCGACGTCGACGACGCCGGATGCGATCAGGGCGAACCAGGCCCAGCCGGCGGTCATGACGCCCTCGCAGCGCTGGCCTGCGCCTGCGGCAGCGCCGCGGCGAAGCTCTCGGCAAGCTGGCTCAGCCTGGCACGGGCCTTGTCGCGGGCGGCCGCGATCGCCGGCTCCGGCCCGATCGTCGGCCCCTGCCCGACCACTGCGATCTCGCCGAGCCCGATGAAGCGCAGCGCCGCCTGAAGATAGGGCGTCGCCAGATCGGGCCGCCCCCAGCTCGGGCCGTCGCTGTAGTCGCCCGCGCTGGCGATGATCGCGAGCGTCGGGCGCGGCCGCAGCAGCGGCGTATAGCCCTTCGCGGGATCGAAGCGGAACGCCAGTCCCGGCTGCGTCACCAGATCCAGCCAGTGCTTGAGCTTGTAGGGAATCCCGAAATTCCACATCGGCGTCGCGATCACCACGAGATCGGCGGCGTCGAGCCGGGCGACCATCGCCTCGATGGTGCGCCACGCCGCGGCTTCGCGCGGAGCCAGCACTCGCCCGGCCAGGCGGGCATATTTCGCCGCCAGCGCCGCCCCGTCGAACTCCGGCAGCGGCTCGCGCCAGAGATCGAGCGTATCGACCTCCAGCTCCGGCACCAGCTCGTGCAGACGGGTCAGGAAAGCCGCAGCGGCCGCGCGCGAGGCGGAATCGCCCTGGCGCGGCGAGGCTTGAACGAGCAGCAGTCTCGGCATGTGTTCGGCTCCGATGGGTTGCGCCCAGGCGGCGCATCACGACCGAAATGCCTCGCGCTGCCGCGAACCGAAATGCTTGCGTTGCGATCAGAATTCGCATGAATGCGAAGCATGCTGAACCATGACGATCTCGCTCTGGTCCTCGCCATCGCCCGCGCCGGCCGCATGAAGCCGGCAGCCGAGGCGCTGCAAGCCCATCCCGCCACGGTCTATCGCCGCCTGGAAGCGCTGGAACACCGGCTCGGCGGCAAGCTCTTCGAGCGGATCGACGGCCGCCAGGCACCGACCGCCCTGGCCGAGGAGATCGTCGCCGAGGCGGAGGCGATCGCGGAACGGCTCGACGCGCTCAACCGCGCGGTCAGCGGCCGCGACGCGCGGCTCGGCGGGCCCCTCACCGTGACCACGACCGATACGCTGCAGGCCCTGGTGATGCCGGTCGCCGCCGCCTTCGGCCGTCTGCACCCAAGACTGGAGCTGCGGCTCGATGTGTCCAGCGCCATGGCCGACATGCGGCGGAACGAGGCCGACATCGCGATCCGCCCGACACGCGCGCCGCCGGACACCCTGATCGGTACGAAGCTCGGCAGCTTCGACTATGCGGTCTACACGCGAGGATCGGAACCGCATCCGGCGAGCCTCGCCGCGCTCATCGCCGCAGGCGGCTGGATCGGCCTGTCGGGCGAGATCGCCCAGACGCCGGCAGCGCGCTGGCTCGATGCGCATGTCCCGCCGCCGGCGCGCATCGCCTCGGTCAATCTGATGCTCGGCGCCGCGCTCGCGGCACGGTCAGGGGCCTATGCGCTGTTGCCGGCCTATCTCGGCGATGATCCGCTCTTCGGACTTGCGCGGGTGAGCCCGCCGGTGCCGGAGCTGCGTTCGCAGGTCTGGCTGCTGACCCATCCGGACCTGCGCTACGCCGCCAAGGTCAGGGCCTTCATGGCCTTCGCCGGCAAGGCGCTGCGTCAGGCCCTGCGAGAAGACCGGCCCCGCGACGAACCTTAGGCGACGCCGAGATTGAGCAGGTCGTGCACATGCACGAGGCCGACAGGGCGCTCGTCCGCATCCGCGACGATCAGCGCCGTCACCCGCATCCGGTTGACCATTTCCAGCGCCTCGGCCGCCAGCGCGTCCGGCGCGATCCGGCGCGGGTTCGCCGTCATCACGTCGCGCGCCAGCCGGCCGCCCCAGCCACTGCCGAGCTTGCGGCGCAGATCGCCGTCGGTGACGATTCCGGCGAGCTTGCCCTCTGGGTCGATGACGATGGCACAGCCAAAGCTCTTGGCCGAAATCATCTCGACCACATCGGCCATCGCCGCCGTCGCGCCGACGATCGGCAGGCGCTCGCCCTGATGCATGATGCTGGCGACGGTCTTGAGCTGCGCGCCGAGCTTGCCGCCGGGGTGGTAGACGTAGAAGTCCTGGCGCGAGAAGCCGCGCGCCTCGAGCAGCGCGACGGCGAGCGCATCGCCGAGCGCCATCTGCATCGTCGTCGAGGTCGTCGGCGCAAGCCCGTTCGGACAGGCTTCCTCGGCCTTGGGCAGGACGAGCGCGATATCGGCCTCACGCCCAAGCGCGCTGTCGGCATTGGCGGTGATCGCGATCAGCCCGACCCGGAAGCGGCGCGTATAGGCGACGATCGCCGAGAGCTCGGCCGCCTCCCCGGACCAGGACAGCGCGACGACCACGTCCTCGGGCTGGACCATGCCGAGATCGCCATGACTGGCCTCGGCCGGGTGGACGAAATGCGCGGGCGTCCCTGTCGAGGCGAGCGTCGCCGCGATCTTGCGCCCGACATGGCCGGACTTGCCCATGCCGGTGATCACGACCCGGCCGGACGCGGCCCGGATCATCTCGACGGCGGCGGCGAAGGGCGCGGCAAGCCCGTTGCCGATGGCGGCATGGAGCGCATCGAGCCCGGCGCGCTCGGTGGCGATGGTGCGGAGGGCGGAAGCGCTGATGGTCGCGGTCATGGCGGGCGTCTAGCACGATGAGCAGCCGGCTGGCCACCATCACGCCCGCGTTGACGGGCCATTAACCCTCTTCGTTCTAACTCCGTTAACCATGCGCGCCATCCCGGTGCGCAGCGTCCTGTTTATGCCGGAGCCTCGGCCTGCCCGTGACCCGTTTCGCCAAGATCTGCTGGCTGGCCGGCGTCGCGAGCTGTTGCGGCGTGGCCGGGTTGCTGGCCTGGCCGCGGGACGGCCTCGCGCAGACGCTGGACGAACCGGCCCCGCGGGCACGATCCTCGGGCCTGCGCACCGGCACGCCGCAATATGTTGCCCAGCAGCGCGCTCCGGAGAATGCCGAAACCGGCTCCGCCACGCCCGAGGCGATCAGCGATCCTGCCGCACTCGTCCAGAGCCAGCAAAGCGCCATCTCGCAGCGCCAGCCGGCGCGCGCAGCCCGGCCGGTCCAGTCCCCGGCCCTGCGCGGCGTGACCCAGCGCCAGTTCCGCGCGCCGCAGCCCGTCGTAACCGGGCTGCCGCCGGTGCCGGCCGCCCCGCCGCCTCCGCCGCGCCGCCGCGCCCCGGAGGAGGACCCCTACGCGCCGCTCGGCTTGCGCTTCGGCGCCGTCACCTTGCGCCCCGCGATCGGCGAGTCGATCGGCTATGACACCAACCCCTCGCGCGTCTCCGGCCCGAGCAAGGGCTCGGCCTTCAGCCGCACCGAGGGCGAGCTCGGCATCCAGTCCGACTGGAACGTGCACGAGCTGACCGGTTCGCTGCGCGGCGGCTACAGCCACTATTTCCGCGACGACAACGCCTCGCGCCCGGACGCTCAGGGCAACATGTCGCTGCGCCTCGATGCGACGCGCGACACCCGCATCCTGCTCGAATCCCGGCTGGTGCTGGACACGCAGCGCCCCGGCTCGCCCGATCTCACCGCCGCGGTGAAGGGCCGGCCGATCACCTGGGCCTATGGCGCCTCCGCCGGCGTCACCCACGACATCAACCGCCTGCAGCTCACCCTGCGCGGCTCCATCGACCGCCAGGACTACGAGAATGCCGAGCTTACCAACGGCCGCACGCTCAGCCAGGCCGACCGCAACCAGACGCAGTACAGCCTGAGGCTGCGCGCCGCCTATGAGGTGACGCCGGGCTTCAGGCCCTTCGTCCAGACCGAAATCGACACGCGGCAATACGACGAGAAGGTCGATTCGAACGGCTATATGCGCTCCTCGGACGGCTATACCGCCCGCCTCGGCTCGACCTTCGAGATCAGCCGCATGCTCACCGGCGAAGTCTCGGTCGGCTATCAGGACCGCAAATACCAAGACCCGCGCCTGAAGAATCTGCGCGGCATGGTCGGCGACGCCGCGATCCTGTGGACTCCGACCCCGCTGACCACGGTGACCCTGCGCGGCACCGCCGAACTCGGCGACACCACCATCGCCGGCTCGAGCGGCACCACGGCACGGCGCGTCAGCCTTGAAGTGGCGCATGCGCTCAGGCGCAACCTCACCGTCACCGGCTTCACCACCTTCCAGCGCACCGACTATGAAGGGCAGGGCCTGCGCGAGGACCTTTCGACCATTGGCGCACGGCTCGACTACAAGCTGACCCGCACCTTCTCGGTCCGCGCCAGCTTCACCCATGAGCGCCTGAACTCGACCCAGCCGGGCTCGGACTACACCGCCAATGTCTCGCTGGTCGGCCTCAGGATGCAGTTCTGACGCAGTATCACTCCCGGGCGAAGCGAAGCGCATACCCGCGATTCTCAGGCCGATAGAGGCTCTCTAGAACGAGACCGTCCTGCAAGAGATGCTCGGGTCAAGCCCGAGCATGACGCTGAACTTGGCGCTACCGCCCCAGCAGCCGGCCGATCTCTTCGCGCAATTGCGGGCCGAGATCGCCGCGATCCAGCGCATAGGCGAGGTTGGCGGCAAGGAAGCCGATCTTCGAGCCGGTGTCGTAGATGTCGCCGTCGAAGCGCACCGCGAAGAACTTCTCGCGCTCGGCCAGGGCGATCATCGAATCGGTCAGCTGGATCTCGCCGCCGGCGCCCTTCTCCTGCTTGGCGAGCAGGTCGAAGATCGTCGGCTGCAGGATGTAGCGGCCGGTGATGTGCAGGTTCGACGGCGCCGTGCCCTTGGGCGGCTTCTCGACCATGCCGGTGATCTGCGAGACCTTGGCCTTGGCGTCGAGAACGCCGACGATGCCGTATTGATGGGTCTGGTCCTCCGGCACCGGCGCGACCGCGATATGGTTGCCGCCATGCTCGGCATGGGCCTCGATCATCTCGGCGAGGCAGCCCTTGCCGCGGGTATGGTGCAGCATGTCGGGCAGGAGCAGCGCGAAGGGCTCGTCGCCGATGATGTCGCGGGCGCACCAGACGGCATGGCCGAGGCCGAGCGGGCCCTGCTGGCGGGTGAAGCTCGCCGCACCGGCCGCCGGCAGATCCTGCTTCAGTGCTTCGAGCTCCTTCACCTTGCCGCGCTTGGCGAGCGTGTCGTCAAGCTCGTAGGCCATGTCGAAATGGTCCTCGATCACGCCCTTGTTGCGGCCGGTGACGAAGACGAAATGCTCGATGCCCGCCGCGCGCGCCTCGTCGACCACATGCTGGACGACCGGACGGTCGACGATGGTCAGCATCTCCTTCGGGATCGCCTTGGTGGCGGGGAGGAAACGCGTGCCCAGCCCTGCGACCGGAAACACCGCCTTGCGGATCTTCTTGCTCATGCGCATCCATCTCGCGCGCCAGGCAGCGCGCGCCTGCTAGATTCGGAGGGCTTCGGGGAAGCCGGCTTCGCCCCGTTCAATGCCGGCTCCTGGAGGCTGTCGTCCAATTCTGGCGAAAAGACGGGCCGCCTCCAAAAGATCGATACCAGTCGCGCCTTGCCGGAACGTCAATATCTTCGCACTTAAATCGCCGGCAAGCCGTCGCCGGATCGTCGCTTTTACGGGCTCTCTTGCCAGCGATTCGCCCCGCTCGTGCCGATGACGCGGGTGGGCTGGCCCGGGCGCACGCAATCGCGTTTTATGCTGCCGGTATGACAAGGAGACGATGATGGCAATTCTGGTTTCGGGCGGCGCCGGCTATATCGGCAGCCATATGGTGCTGGAGCTGCTCGACCGCGGCGAGAAGGTCGTGGTGCTCGACGATCTCTCGACCGGTTTCTGGTGGGCGGTGCCGCCGGAGGCGGTTTTCGTCAAAGGCGACATGGGTGACCAGGCGCTGGTCGAGCGCACCATTGCCGAGCACGGCATCACCGAGATCGCCCATTTCGCTGCCAGGATCGTCGTGCCCGATTCGGTCTCCGACCCGCTCGGCTACTACCTCAACAACACCGTGAAGACGCGGGCCCTGCTGGAGAGCGCCGTGCGCGCCGGCGTCAGGCACGTGATCTTCTCCTCGACCGCCGCCGTCTATGGCGAGCCGCCGGTCTCGCCGGTGCCCGAGGAGATCGTGCTGAACCCGATCAACCCCTATGGCCGCTCCAAGCTGATGAGCGAATGGATGCTCGCCGACACCGCCAAGGCCCATGGCCTCAGCTATGTCGCCCTGCGCTATTTCAACGTCGCCGGCGCCGATCCCAGGGGCCGCTCCGGCCAGTCCTCGGCCGGCGCCACCCATCTGATCAAGGTCGCGAGCCAGGCGGCGCTCGGCCAGCGCGCGGGGCTCGAGATCTTCGGAACCGACTATCCGACGCCGGACGGCACCTGCGTGCGCGACTATATCCACGTCACCGACCTCGCCCGCGCCCATCTTTCGGCGCTCGACCATCTGCGCGCCGGCGGCGACAGCCTGACGCTGAACTGCGGCTATGGTCGCGGCTATTCGGTGAAGCAGGTGGTCGAGGTGGTGAAGAAGGTCTCGGGCGTCGACTTCCCGGTCAAGCTCTCGCCGCGCCGCGCCGGCGACCCGGCCTCGCTGATCGCCGGGGCGGACCGGATCCGCAACGAGCTCGGCTGGCGGCCGGAGCATGACGATCTCGAGGAGATCGTGACCCAGGCGCTGGCCTGGGAGGAGAGCCTGCGCAAGCGCAATGCGAGCTGACGCCCGGGATTTTCCGCGGCCTTAACCTATGGTTAACCTCGTTCAGGCGCTGTGTCGGGAAAGACCGTCCAGCGACCGTGCCAGGGAACCGACATGCGCCGCCTTTCCGCCTTCGCCATCGCAGCCCTGCTCGGCCTCGGGCCTGCCCTCGCGCAGACCACGGGGTCGATCAATCCGGCCCGCGCGCAGGCTCCAAAGCCGGCGCCGCGGCCGGCGGCGAATGCCGGCTTCGACAGCTTCCTGAAGACCCTCTGGCCGCTGGCGCAGACCCGCGGCATCTCGCGAAAGACCTTCGACATCGCCTTCCAGGGCGTGGTGCCCGATCCCTCGATCATCGCCCTGACCCGCAAGCAGTCGGAATTCGTCGCGCCGATCTGGGGCTATCTCAACAGCGCCGTCGGCGGCGCCCGGATCTCGCGCGGCCGCGAAATGCTCGCCGCCCATGCCGGCGTGCTGGCCCAGGCCGAATCCCGCTATGGCGTGCCCAAGGAGATCATCCTCGGCATCTGGGGGATGGAGACCAATTACGGCTCGTTCAAGGGCGACAAGGACGTCATCCGCTCGCTCGCGACGCTCGCCAACATCCGCTATCGCGGCGACTTCTTCCGCGACGAGCTGCTCACCGCGCTGGAGCTGATCGAGAAGGGCTACGCCGGGCGTGACGAGCTGCGCGGCTCCTGGGCCGGCGCCATGGGCCACACCCAGTTCATGCCGTCGAGCTATATGAAATACGCCGTCGACCAGACCGGAGACGGCCATGCCGACATCTGGACCTCGACCAGCGACGCCATCGCCTCGACCGCGAACTACCTGAAGAGCTTCGGCTGGGTGCCCGGCCTGCCCTGGGGCATCGAGGTCGTGGTGCCCGAGGGCTTCGACCACAATCTCTACCGCGCCAGCTTCTCGAGCTTCCGCTCGGCCGGCCTGCGCCGCGCCGATGGCGGTTCGCTGCCGTCCTCGGGCGAGGCAAGGCTGTTCTATCCAGCGGGGCATACCGGCCCGGCCCTGCTGCTGACGGCGAACTTCGACGTCATCAAGAAGTACAACTCCTCCGACGCCTATGCCCTCGCCGTCGGCCATCTCGGCGACCGGATAGCCGGCCGTCCGGCCCTGCAGGGCGAATGGCCGGTCAAGGCGCCGCGCCTCGACAAGAACGGCGTCACGGACCTCCAGCGCCGGCTGAAGAGCCTCGGGCTCTATTCGCACGATGCCGATGGCCGCATCGGCACCGGGACCCGCGACGCCGTGCGCCAGTACCAGCAGCGCGCCGGCCTGCTCGCCGATGGCTGGCCGACGCCGGCGCTGCTGGCCCGGATGAAGGCCGCGCGCTGACTTTCGCCGCGGTTTCTGCTATGGGAAAGGGGTGGTCGGACTGACCGACGCCGGGTAGCCGAGCGATGCGTCTACGCTCCTTCGCCGTGATCCTCGCGGCCTCCGCGCTCCTGCTGCTCACCGGCGGCCCCTCGACCTTCGCCCAGGGCGAACCCCAGCGCCGCAGCCTTTTCAACCTGTTCTGGCAGATGCCGGAGCGACCCGCGGTCCAACCGCGGCAGCGTACCCGGCCGGCGCCGCAGCAGACCCGGCGCCGGCCGCCCCAGATGGTCCGCGATGATCCGGTCATCCCCAAGGTCGACGTCAACCACCACGTCCTCGTCGTCGGCGACACGCTCGCCGACCAGATCGCGATCGGCCTTGCCGACAGCCTGAACGACCGGGCCGATGTCGCCGTGCAGCGCAAGGCCAAGGCCGATAGCGGTCTGGTCCGCACCGATTTCTACGACTGGCCGAAGGCGGTGGTGGAGCTGCTCGCCGCCGACCCCAAGATCATGGTCGGCGTCATCTCGCTGGGCCCCAACGATCGCCAGGCGATCCGCGAGGGCGACGTCACCCATGAGCCGCTGAGCGAGCGTTGGCTGCAGATCTACCGCTCCCGCGTCGAGACGATAACGGCGGCCTTCGCGGCAAGGCGGGTGCCGCTGATCTGGGCCGGCGCGCCGCCGATGCAGAATACCCGGCTCTCGACCGATCTCACCGTGCTGAACGACGTCTTCCGCAAGAGCGTCGAGGCCTCCGGCGGGCAGTTCGTCGATCTCTGGACCCCCTATCTCGACGCCGAGAACCGCTACAGCGCGATGGGTCCGGACGTGGACGGCCAGACCACCAGGCTGCGCCTCGGCGACGGCGTGCACTTCACCAAGGCCGGCGCCCGCAAGGCCGCCCATTTCGTCGACGTCCTGATCCGCCGCATCCTCGACCATACGCCGAGCGAGAACGTCATCGCCCTGCCCTCCGATCCCGGGACCGCCGGACCGGTACCACCGGAGCAGCAGCCGGGCGCCATCGAGCGCCTGATCGACCGCATGGTCAGCGGCCGGACGGACGATCTCGCGCTTGTCCCGGTCATCCCCGTGCGGCCGCTCGCGGGTCCGATCCTGCCCCTGACCGGCGCTCCGCCGGCGGTCGGTGAATCCGCGCTGCTGGCCTCGATCCAGGATGCCCGCGGCCGCGGGGATACTGCGACCCAGCTCGACCGGATTTTCGGAGATGGTGTCGCGCCGGAGCCGAAGCCGGGCCGCGCCGATGATTTCCGCTGGCCGAGGCCGAACTGACCCGCGCCCTGCGGGGCTTCAGCCGAGCTGGAAAAGCTCGAACCGCTCCATCTCCGCATCGACCCGCCGACGCAGCTCCGCCGAGGGCGCCGGCTCGAGCCAGGTCCATTGCTGAATCAGCAGCTTGCGCGCCGCCCTGTCGGCCTTGAGGTCGGCGACGGCGACGATCCGGTCTCCCACCAGCACCGGCAGGCCGAAATAGCCGAAGGCGCGCTTCTCCTTCGGCAGATAGGCCTCGAAAAGGTGGTCGTAGCCGAAGAACAGCTTCAGCCGCTTGCGCTGGATGATCAGCGGATCGAACGGCGACAGGATGTGGACGAGCTCCTCGCCCGCCGGCGCCGCCGGCTCCAGAACCTCCGGCGCGGCCCAATGCGGCGAGGTCGAGGCCCCCTCGATCGTGACCTCGACCAATTGCCTGCGCTTCACCCTGGCGGCGATCAGCTCGGCCACGGCCTTCTTGCTGGGCGCGTCGAGATGGCAGATCGAATCGAGGCTGACGACGCCCTGCGCGCGCAGGGCCCGGTCGAGCTTGTAGGCGACGACCTGCCGCTCGGAGGCCGGCGTCGGCCGCTTCTCCCAGCCGAAATGCCGGTCCATCAGCTCATAGGTTTTGAGCATGCCGGAACGGGCCGAGATGACGAGTTCGCCATCGTAGAAGGCCCGCTCCAGCAGGCCCTTCGAGGGCTTCTTGCTGGCCCAGAGATGCGTCTTCTCGACCAGGACGTCGGTGTCGATGTCGCGGATGGTGAGCGCGCCCTCCTTGCGGATGCGCGCGAGCAGCTTGCGGGCTTCCTCGCTTCCGCCGACCGAGGACCAGCGTTTCGGCTCCGCCCTGTGTGCCTTCATCGCCGGCAGGAAATAGCGGATATCCGCAGCCGGCACATAGGACAGCGCATGCGTCCAGTACTCGAACACCGCCTTGTCGGCCGACTGCGCCTGCACGAGGTCGGCCCGGCGATAGTCCGGAATCCGGCTGTAGAGGATGTGGTGATGGCAGCGCTCGACCACGTTGATCGTGTCGATCTGGACATAGCCGAGATGCGCGACTGCGGCCTCCGTCGCCGCAGGACCGGCACCGAAGGGCTCGGGCCTGTCGAGGCGCTGGGCCCTGAGCCAGATACTGCGGGCCTGGGCCTTGCCCAGTTCGGGGATCTTGCGGGATCGCGTCGCCATTTGCCACAGGCTAGCGAGGCAGCGCGCGAAGGTTAAGGCGCCGCCAAAGGCACTCCTGACAGGCCATGGCGGCGGCGATGCGGGTTAGGGCGCCAGCGCCTGCGTCAATGCCTCCGGCGTCAGCTCCGCCAGGGCGCTCTGAACCTTGAAAGCCTTCGTCTTCTCGCCGGGATTCATCACCAGGATCACCGTCTCCGTCCCCGGGCAGGCCGGATCGGCGCAGAGGATCTCGTTGACGGCGATCACCGCATTCTCCGGCAGGGCGAGCAGCGCGCGCACCTGTCGCTTCACTTCGGCCGCGGCATCTGTGCCGCCGGCCTCGCGCTTGCCCCTGCCGAACAGGCCGAAGCGCATCGCGCTCAGCCCGGCAGGGTCAGGACGCCGGCCGCCCCGTCCTCGGCGCCGAAGGCGAGCCGTTTGCCGGCCTTGTCCCAGGCGAAGGCGGTGATGCCGCTGCCGCGCTGCGCCGCGCGGACCAGCAGCTCCGAGCCGTCGACCAGACGGATCATCAGGATGCAGCCATCGTCATAGCCGACCGCGAGCACCAGCGCCTTCGGATGGAAGGCGACGCGGGTGACCTTGGCATGACGGGCGCCGCATTCGCGCGGCGCCTTGCCGGTCGGCCCCTCGCCCTGGAAGGGCCAGACGATCGCGGCATCCGCCCCGCTCGAGGCGAGCCAGAGCCCGTCATGCGACCAGGACAGCGAGCGCGGCTTCGCCGGATAGCCGGTCATGCGCATATGCGTCGGCTTGTCGCCGAGCCGCCAGCCATGCAGGGCGTTCTCCTGCATCGAGGTGACGACGAAGCGCCCGTCCGGCGACCAGGTGACGTCGAGATGCGAGCCCTTCCATTCCAGGAATTCCGGCTTCGCCTCGGTGTTCGGATACCAGAGCGACACCCCGTTCATCTGGGCGATGGCGAGCCGGTAGCCCTTCGGCGCGAAAACCACGCCTTGCGGCGTCGAGGCGACGTCGAGCGACTTGACCTTGCCCTTGTCGTCGCGGGCATGGACCGAGCGGCCCACATTCCAGGCGATGCTGCCGGAGCTCGACAGCGTCACCGTGTCGACCCAGCGCCGCTTCGGATCGGCAGCGATCTCCGTCGGTTCGCCTTCGGAAGCCGTCGCGACCACGCGGCCGTCGTCACCGCCGCTGATCAGGCGCTCTGCATCCGAGCAGGCGCTGAGGATGCCGCCGCGATGCGCGGCGACGCTATCGGCCGCGCCGTCGCGCCAACGCAGCACCCGCCCATCGGCGAGCGCCAGCGCCAGGGTCTGCTTCAGCCAAGCGACGGCGACGACATGCTCGCCGGCTTCGACGGGAACGACATGCTCGCGCAGCGAGACGGGTTTGCTGATGGTGTCCATGGTCGCGGTCTAGCAAAATCTCGGGCGAGAGGAACCACTATCGGCGTCGACGCCCCCCGCGGCACGGTCATCCCGGATGACCACAGTTCGCTCCGGGATCCATCGGAGGGGCATCTACAATGGATCCCGGCGCTACGCCGCTCAGGCCGCGCAGGCCAGAAAACCCTCGCGCAGGGCCTTCTCGTCGAGATCGCGGCCGATGAAGACCAGCCGCGACTGCCGAGCCTCGCCTTCCTTCCAGTCGCGCTGCAGGTCGCCGTCCAGGATCATGTGCACGCCCTGGAAGACGAAGCGCCGCGGCTCGCCCTTGAAGGCGAGGATGCCCTTGGAGCGCAGGATGTTCGGCCCCTGCGCCTGGCTGAGATCGTTGATCCACGGCATGAACTTGTCGGGGTCGACATCGCCGGGAATCGTGAAGGACATGGAGCGGACGTCGTCCGCATGGTGGTGGTGATGCCCCGCTTCGAGGAAGTCGGGCTCGATGTCGAGGATGCGGTCGAGATCGAACGCGTTGCGGTCGAGCAGGTTCTCGATCGGCAGTTCGCAGCGCGTCGTCTTGTGCAGCTTGGCATAGGGGTTGATCGCGCGGATCGCGCTCTCGACCTCGGCCAGCTCCGCCTCGGTGACGAGGTCGGTCTTGTTGAGGATGATCACGTCGGCGAAGGCGATCTGGTTCTTCGCCTCCGGTGCGTCCTTGAGCCGGTCCTTCAGCCACTTGGCGTCGGTCACGGTCACCACCGCATCGAGCTTGGTGGCGTCGCCGACATCCTGGTCGACGAAGAAGGTCTGGGCGACCGGCGCGGGGTCGGCGAGACCAGTGGTCTCGACGATGATCGCGTCGAACTTGCCTTTGCGCTTCATCAGCCCGTCGAGGATGCGGATCAGGTCGCCGCGCACCGTGCAGCAGATGCAGCCATTGTTCATCTCGAACACTTCCTCGTCGGCGCCGACGACGAGGTCGCCATCGATGCCGGCCTCGCCGAACTCGTTGACGATCACGGCGAACTTCTTGCCGTGATCCTCGGTGAGGATGCGGTTGAGGAGCGTGGTCTTGCCGGCGCCGAGATAGCCGGTGAGCACCGTGACGGGAATCTTTTCGGACATGGGTCGATCCTGATTCTTTGGCCGGCGGGCAAGCACCCGGCTTCGGCTTCCATCCTCGGCCCTCATCCTGAGGAGCGAGCAGAGCTCGCGTCTCGAAGGATGCTTCCAGCGCACTAGGATCATCCTTTGAGACGCTGCTGGCGCGGCTTCTCGGGATGAGGGCTGGAGGTCAGGGCCGGCGATTAGGCCGGGCCGGCGGCGAGCGCCTTTTCGATCTGGCTTATATTGTGTTTCATCATCGCGATGTAAGTCCCGGCCGGGCCATCGCTACCCGAGAGCGCGTCCGAATAGAGCCGCCCGCCGATCCTGGCGCCGCTTTCGCGGGCGATCTGCTCGGCGAGACGCGGATTGCTGATGTTTTCGAGGAACACCGCCGGCACTTTCTGCGCCTTCACCTGCCGGATGATCCGCGCGACATCGCGGGCAGACGCCTCCGCTTCGGTCGAGACGCCCTGAGGCGCGACGAAGGCGATGCCATAGGCCTTGGAAAAATAGGCGAAGGCGTCATGCGAGGTGATCGCCTTGCGTCGGTCGGCCGGAATCCGGGCCACGACCGCGCGAATCTCGGCCTCGAGCTCATCGAGCTTCGCCAGATAGGCCGCGGCATTCGCCTCGTAGAGTGCCTTGCCAGCCGGATCGGCGGCGCTCAGCGCCTTCTGGATGTTGGCGACGTAGACCTTGGCGTTCGCGACGCTCTGCCAGGCATGCGGATCCTCGCCGCCATGGCTGTGGCCGTGGCCGTGCCCGTCATCCTGCATCTTCAGGGGCGTGATTCCGTCCGTCGCCGTCGCCAGCGTCGCCTTGGTTCCCGACGATTTCAGCAGCCGGGTCAGCCAGCCTTCGAATTTCAGCCCGTTGACCACAACGAGGCTGGCCGCAGCCATCGCCTTCGCATCGGCCGGGCTCGGCGAGTAGACATGGGCGTCGCCATCCGGCCCGACCAGCGTGGTCAGCGCGACGCGCTCGCCGCCAACCGCGCGGACGAAGTCGGCGAGGATCGAGAAGCTGGCGACGACCGCGAGCTTGCCCTCCACGGGCCTGTCCTGAGCCGATTTCTCCTGGGCGAGGACCGGCAACGACAGGCCGGCCCCGGCGACGAGGCCCGAGAGGAGGAGAAGACGGCGGTTCAACATGACGGCTCTCGCGCTATATGAAACACTATAACATTACTAGCGCTGGAGATGGGCCCGAGGCAAGAGCCGCCGCGCCAGCCCGTCCTGCGAGCCGAACAGCAGCGAGCCGAGATAGAGCGTCCCGGCGGCGAGAATGACCGCCGGTCCTGCCGGGAGATTGCTGCCGGCGGCGTAGGAAGCCACCAGCCCGGCATAACCGGAGAGGATGCCGAGGCCGGTGGCGGTGAGGATCAGCCGGGTGATGTCGGCGGTCCAGAACCGCGCAGCGGCCGCCGGCAGCATCATCAGCCCGACCGCGAGCAAGGTGCCGAGTGCGTGGAAGCCGGCGACGAGGTTGAGCACGACGAGGCCGAGGAAAGTCAGGTGGACGAAGCCGCCCGAACGACTGACCGAGCGCAGGAAGCCGGGATCGACGCATTCCATCACCAGCGGCCGGTAGACCAGCGCCAGGGTCGCGAGCGTGATGCTGGCGACGGAGGCGAGCAGCAGCAGCACCTCGTCGTCGAGCGCCAGCACATTGCCGAACAACACATGGAAGAGATCGACCGCCGAGCCGCGCAGCGAGACCAGGGTGACGCCGAGCGCCAGCGAGATCAGGTAGAACGCCGCGAGCGAGGCATCCTCCTTCAGCACGGTCAGGCGCGCCACGGCGCCCGCCGCGAGTGCGACCGCAAAGCCCGCCGCGAGCCCGCCCAGCGTCATCGCCGGCAGCGAGAAGCCGGCGACGAGATAGCCGAGCGCAGCGCCCGGCAGGATCGCATGGGCCATGGCGTCGCCGGTCAGGCTCATCCGCCGCAGCATCAGGAAGACGCCGACCGGCGCCCCCGAAAGCGAAAGCGCAACGATGCCGATCAGCGCCCGGCGCATGAAGTCGAACTCGGCGAAGGGGCCGATCAGGAGGTCGTAGAGCATCGCGTTCAGTTCAAATGCGCCGTTGTCCCGGGCGTAGCGAAGCGAAGACCCGGGACCCATTCCGGAACGTTTCAGGAATGGATCCCGGGTCTCCCTGCGGTCACCCGGGATGACCCGGTCAGAGTGTCTCGATCAAGAAGGAGATGCCGAAAGCCTACGCCGCGCAGGCCGGCGCATGGCTGTCGAAGGCCTCGACCATGTGGCGGGCCTTGAGCAGGTTGCCCGAGGTCAGGACCTCACCGGTCTGCCCCCAGGCGACGGTCTCGCGCGCCAGCAGCAGGGTCTGCGGGAAGGCGCGCTTCACCGTCTCGATATCATGCAGCACGGCGACGACCGTGCGCTTCTCGCCATGCCAGCGCTGCACCAGCTCCAGCAGATCGGCGGTGGTGCGGGCATCGATCGCGGTGAAAGGCTCGTCGAGCAGGATCAGGTCGGCATCCTGCAGCAGGAGGCGCGCGAACAAGGCGCGCTGCATCTGCCCGCCCGACAAGGTGCCGATGCTGCGGCGCTCGAAGCCGGTCAGGCCGACGGCCGCGATCGCCGCCTCGATCCGGGCCCGCTGGCCAAGACCGATGCGGCCGAAAATGCCGGCGCTGGTCCACAGCCCCATGGCGACGAGATCATAGACATGGATCGGGAAGGAGCGGTCGAGTTCGGCCGATTGCGGCAGATAGGCGAGGCGCTGGCCCTTCTGCAGCGCGATCGCGCCACCGAGCGGCGAGAGCGCCCCGGCGATGCCCTTGAGCAGGGTCGACTTGCCGGCGCCGTTGGGGCCGACGATCGCGGTCAGGCTGCCCCGCGCGATCTCGCCCGAGACATGATGCACGGCCGGATGCCGGTCATAGCCGAGCGTCAGATCGGTGAGGCGGATGGCGGGCATGACGGCGTTACTCTTCACGCGATGACTGCGAGCGTCGCCGCCCAGAGCACCACGATCGCAGCGAGCGCCAGGCCGAGCCGGCCCGCCGCCGACAGCCGCAGAAGCGACCAGCCGGGACTCTCCGAAACAGGATGGCGATGGGAATGCGCGTGGGCCATAAGGAATGATATAATGTTACGTCAGATCGATGGCAAGCGCGCCGAGGGCCGGCCCGCAACTCATGGACAGGATCTCACGCGAGCGCCTCGGCGGGTTCGCGCTCCGGTTCCGTAGCCCTAACGACCGACGGCGCCAGCCACGCCGCGACCGCGCTGCGCCCTGTCGGCGTCAGCGCATAAAGGCCGCGCTCCGAGCGCTCGAACCAGCCATAGACGTTCCGGTGCAGGATCTTCTGCGCATCGGGGCAGGACGGCTTGAGGTCGCGCGGCCGGCGCGGCGCCTCCGTCATCGCCGCGGCGCAGGCCAGCGCCTGCTGGCGATAGGCGGTCATGATCGGCTTGCGCGTGCTGCCGCCGGCGGCAGGATCGCCCTGGCGGCGCCTGTGTTCGTCGACCAGCCGGGAGCGCCGGCGCGGGTCCTTGCGGGGCGTCGGCGCCACCGGAGAGACCAGCACCTCGACCTCGCCCATCCGGCCGACACCGAGCAGGCCGAAGCCGAGGCGCCGGCAGAGATTGCGATAGCGGGGATCGCTCTCGCGCCCCTTGCCCCTGGCGGAGAGTTGCGCGGCGAGCCAGATCTCGTCGCCGGCGCTCATCCGGTCGACGCCCTGCAGGACGAGTTCGAGATTGAAGCTGAGCTTGAGTTCGCCGATCACGACGACCGGTGGATCCTCGCCATGCAGCGCGACGAGGTCGCAATTGCCGACCTCGCCCTTCACGCAATAGCCCAGCTCTTCCAGGAAGCGTTTGACCGGGAGGTAGAGAGACGTTTCCATGCAGCCTCCTGACCAGCGGATGATCCGATATGCCGCGCGATTGGTTTCCGAGAGGAAAACGCCAACGCGGATCACCGGGCCGAAGTCCTTGCAACCGAACCGGAGTGGGTCAGTGAATACCGAACGGGTGAGCTTCAGGACGACACGCGACGGCGTCGCGACCGAAATCGCGGCGGACGCCATCGAGATCGCCCTGCCCGGCGGGTTGAGCTTCCGGATCCTGGCCTTTGCTGGCCGCAAGGGCTCCGCGACCCTGCACATGCCGGCGGACGATCCACAGGCACCAAGCTTCGACGTGTTCTGCGTCGAACCCGGCGCTGCCAACACCGTGTTCGTCTCCGTCGAGCGGATCCAGAAGCGCCAGCTAGAAGGCTAGCCGGCGACGGTTCAGCCCGGCAGGTACTGATACAGCCAGGTCTCGGTCAGCACCTTGTCGCCGCCGCGCAGGAAGCAGCGCATCTCGACCGGATCGGTCCCCTCCACCGTCAGGTCGAACTGGGCCCGCCAATGACCGGGGACGTCGTTCGGCACCGCCTCGGCAAAGATGTAGGAGAAGCTGCCGCGTGAGCTGGAGAGCACGACCTCCGGCTTGACCCCGAACGGGATCGACTCGAGCGCCGGGCCCTTGAACTCGACCATGAACTTGCGCACGCCCTTCGGCCTCACCGTGCCGGGCTGGCCACCATTGCCCATCCGCGTCGCGACGACGCGGCCGAGCGGCGAGGGGAAGGGCTCGTCGGCGAGCCAGTGCAGGCGGTACTGGAAGCTGTAGGCGTTGCCCGCCTTCGCGGGTGCCTGCGGCACCCACATCGCAACGATGTTGTCGTGGATCTCATCGTCGGTCGGGATCTCGATCAGCTGCACCGAGCCCTTGCCCCAGTTGCCGATGGTCTCGATCCAGAGGCTCGGCCGACGCTCGTAGAACACGCCATCCATGTAATGGCCGAACTCGCGGTCGCGCTGCATCAGCCCGAAGCCACGCGGATTCTCGTCGACGAAGGCCGAGGCGATCGTCCGCGACGGGTTGTTGAGCGGGCGCCAGGCCCGCTCGCCGCTGCCGGTCCACAGGGCGAGCCCGTCGGAATCATGCACTTCCGGCCGCCAGTCGACCGCGGTCGCCTTGGCCTTCTCGGAATACCAGTACATCGAGGTCAGCGGCGCGATGCCGAGGCGCTCGACATCCCGGCGCAGGTGCAGCTCCTGCTCGATCTCCATCACCACGCCCTTGCCGCGATGCATGCGGAAGCGGAACGCGCCGGCGACGCTCGGCCCTGAGAGCAGCGCATAGACCACGACCTGTTCTGCGGCGGCCGCAGGCGTCTCAAGCCAGATATGAGTGAAGTCCGGGAACTCCTCCGCCCTGCCGGCGACAGCCGGGTCGATGGCGAGGCCGCGCGCCGACAGCCCGTACTGGTAGAGTTCGCCGATGGCGCGGAAATAGGAGGCGCCCAGAAAGGCGACCCAGTCGTTCTTCTGCCAGTCGAGCTTCTCGCCCTTGCGGCCGGGATGGCCTGAGCGGCTTTCCTGGAAACGGAAACCGGCAAAGCCTGCGCCCAGCGGCAATTGCTTCGCCGGGGAATCGGCCGGCATCTCGAAATAGCTCTCGTCATAGACGATCTCGCGCGCCTTGCCGTCTTCGAGGACATGCATGCGCACCGGCTTCTGGAAATAGCGGCCGAGGTGGAAGAAGGTCACCGGCCAGGGCGAGGGGCCGTTCGCCCAGAGCGCCAGTTCGGGCTTGAACCTGATCTTGCCATGGGCGTCGTAGTCGATCTTTTCCAGCACGTCGGGCTTGGGATTGGGCGGGGCCACATAGGGCTTGCCGGCGAGATCGCGGGCCCGCGCCTTCAGCCCCTCGAAGCTGAACGCCTCGGCGGCGGCGAGCTTCAGGCCCTGCTGCGCCAGAGCCTTGGGCGCAAAGCCGAGCGCTGCCAGCGCGGCCGTTCCAGCCGCCCCCGACAGGAGCAGGCGACGGTCGATCGAAGGCGGGTTCGGCTTCTGCGAAGGCATCGGGTAAGCGCTCCGTGGCGGCGGGAGAGGATGTGCAGATGGTGTGCCCCGGCTAGCCTGTCCAGCCGGTGAGGGCAATCTCCGGCTCATTCTGTCCGGAGCAGGGCGAAAATCGCGCCGCAAGCGGGCATTCCATCGCCTTAGCCCTTTGGCCCGGCTTCCCTTTCCGCCGCCAAGCGTCCTACAAATGCCGAAGCCCGGCTCGCAGAAGCGCGGGAACCAATTCGGGAGGAACCATGAAGACGCTCTTCAGCGGCCGTAGCCTGGCCGGTATCGCCACCGCTTTCGTCATCGCCGCCGCGCCGGGAGCCGCCCGCGCGCAGGAATTCATCAACGTGCTGACCGGCGGCACCTCCGGCGTCTACTACCCGCTCGGCGTCGCGCTCTCGAAGATCTATGGCGAGAAGGTCCCGAATGTCCGCCCGACCGTGCAGGCGACCAAGGCCTCCGTCGAAAACCTGCAGCTGCTCCAGCAGGGCAAGGGCGAGATCGCCTTCACCCTCGGCGATTCCCTCGATGCCGCCTGGAAGGGCGACGAGGAAGCCGGCTTCAAGGCGCCGCTGAAGAAGCTGCGCGGCATCACCGCGATCTATCCGAACTACATCCAGATCGTCGCCTCGAAGGATAGCGGCATCAAGACGCTCGCCGACCTCAAGGGCAAGCGCCTCTCGGTCGGCGCGCCGAAATCCGGTACCGAGCTCAATGCCCGCGCCATCCTCGCCGCCGCCGGCATGTCCTACAAGGACCTCGGCAAGGTCGAGTACCTGCCCTTCGCCGAATCCGTCGAGCTGATGAAGAACCGCCAGCTCGACGCGACGCTACAATCGGCCGGCCTCGGCGTCGCCTCGCTGCGCGATCTCGCGACCTCGGTCGAGATCACAGTGGTCGAGGTGCCGGCCGCCGTCGTCGACAAGGCCGGCCCGCCCTTCGTCAAGGTCGCGATCCCGGCCAACACCTATAACGGCCAGACCGCCGCAGTGCCGGCCGCCGCCGTGGTCAACTACCTCGCGACCCATGAAGGCATGAAGGAGGAGACGGTCTACCAGATGACCAAGGCCATCTTCGAGAACCTGCCGGATCTCGCCGCCGCCCATGCCGCCGCGCGCTCGATCAAGCTCGAGAACGCGCTCGACGGCATGCCGCTGCCGCTGCACCCCGGCGCAGCGCGCTATTTCAAGGAAAAGGGCCTGAAGGCCGGCTCCTGAGCCGCTGCGACGGCGACGAACCAGGCGAGGCCGGCATCCGGCCTCGCCTTTTTTGACGGAACGAACAGGCAAGATCGCGCCACGAGCGCGGCGGTGAGCGGGAAACAGCCGATGAGCACGCAGGACAGCAGGCCCCTGGCCGTACCGGATGTCGCCGGAAGCCCGCAGGCCGCCCCTTACGACCCCGAGCACGGCCTGCCGGCGACCTTCGGCGAAGGCTGGAAAGGCCGCCTGCTGTTCTGGATCGCCGTTGCCTTCTCCGCCTTTCAGATCGTCACCGCCTTCGGCATCCCGCTCGACTTCCGGATCGTTCCGGCGATCTCCTGGCTGACCCCGATCATGGCGATCCGGATCGCCTTCGTGCTCTGGCTCGGTTGGATCCTGCTCGGCGCCGCCCGCGGCCGCCCGAACATCGAGGCGATCCTCGCCTTCCTCGCCTTGTTTGGCGCCTTCGAGCTCGTCACGCTCTACACCGGCACCCTGCCGAACCAGGTGCTGCGCACGCTGCATGTCGGCTTCCTCTGCCTGACCGCCTGCGGCCTGCTCGCCAATGCCGACGAGACCTCTCCGCCCGCCCGAGCCTTCTGGTGGGCGGTCGGTGTGGTCGGCTTCGCGGTCGGGCTCTACCATTGGTGGAACTATAACGAGCTGGTGAACCGCGCCGGCGAGCTGACCCATGCCGACATGGTCGTCGGCATCGGCGCGCTCATCGTGCTCTTCCTCCTGGTCTGGCGGGCCATGGGCATCGCCCTGCCGCTCGTCGCCGGCACCTTCCTGGCCTATTGCCTGTTCGGCAACTACCTGCCCGCACCCTACGACCATCGCGGCTACAGCCTGGAGCAGGTGATCGAGCAGATGGCCTTCGGTACCGAGGGCCTCTACGCCACGCCGACCGCCGTCTCCGCCACCTTCATCTTCCTGTTCATCCTGTTCGGCGCCTTCATGGAGCGCGCCGGCGTCATCGACTTCTTCAACGACATCTCGATGGCCGTGTTCGGCGGCAAGCAGGGCGGCCCCGGCAAGGTCTGCGTCGCCTCCTCCGCCCTGATGGGCACTGTCTCGGGCTCCGGCGTCGCCAATGTCGTCGCCTCCGGGCAGTTCACCATCCCGCTGATGAAGCGCTCCGGCTTCAACGGCGCCTTCGCGGGCGGCGTCGAGGCGACCTCCTCGATGGGTGGCCAGATCATGCCGCCGGTGATGGGCGCCGTCGCCTTCATCATGGCCGAGACCATCGACGTGCCCTATGCCAAGATCGTCGAGGCCGCGATCATCCCGGCTCTGCTCTATTTCGCCGCCTGCTACTGGGCGGTGCATCTGGAAGCCGGCAAGCTCGGCCTGCACGGCCTGCCGAAATCCCAGCTGCCGAGCGCCCGCGCCGAGATCCGCAAGAACTGGTACCTGATTGCGCCCCTGATGGTGCTGGTCTACCTGCTCTTCGCCGGCTTCACCCCGCTCTTCGCCGGCGCGATCGGGCTTGCGCTGACGGTCGCGCTGATCCTCGCTCTCGCGATCTCAGCTGGGCTCACCACATCCGCCCTGCGCATCGTCTTCTGGGTCGGCTTCGCGCTGATCTCCGCGGCGTCGATGACGATCAGCATGGCGACCGTGCTGATGGTCGTGCTCGTCCTCGTGCTCTGGAACGTGCTGCGCGGCGGCTCGGGTCGCGCGGTCCTGGAATCCTGCGTCGCGGCGCTGGCCGACGGCGCCCGTCAGGCCCTTCCGGTCGGCCTCGCCTGCGCGCTGGTCGGCATCGTCATCGGCACCATGACCCTGACCGGCATCGGCACGATCTTCGGCTCCTGGCTGATCGGCATCGGCAAGCACTCGATGTTCCTGGCGCTGGTTCTGACCATGATCTTCAGCCTGATCCTCGGCATGGGCATCCCGACCATCCCGAACTACATCATCACCTCCTCGCTCGCCGCGCCGATCCTGCTGCAGCTCGACGTGCCGCTGATCGTCAGCCACATGTTCGTCTTCTATTTCGGCATCATGGCCGACCTGACACCGCCGGTCGCGCTCGCAGCCTTCGCTGCCGCGCCGATGGCCAAGGTCTCCGGCATGAAGATCGGCGTGCAGGCGGTGAAGATCGCGCTGCCAGGCTTCGTCGTGCCCTATATGGCGGTCTACGACCCGACGCTGATGCTGCAGCCGGTAGCCGGCCTCTCTGGCGCCGGCTACTGGCTCGCCGTCGCCTACATCGTGATCAAGGCGACGCTCGCCATGGTGCTCTGGGGCACGGCCTTCGTCGGCTATCTCGTGCGGCCGCTGACGCTCTGGGAGCGCGTGCTCGCCGCCCTGGCGGCCGGACTGCTCGTCGCGGCCGTCCCGATCACCGACGAGATTGGCTTTGCGCTGGCGGCTGCGATCATCGCCCAGCATGTCTGGCGCGCACGCATGGCAGGGCGGCAGGCGGCGTGATCTGCCTCGCCGCCGGGGCGCTGCTCATCCCGCTCGGCGCCGCCGAGATCACCCTCGCCTGGCGTCATTCGGTCGAGAAGACGCTTTGGGAAGAGCTCTGGCAGGAGAGCCCGGACGGGCTCGTCCTCGCCGAGGCGCGGGTTCAGGGCTCGGGCGCCGGCATGGACCCGCCGGAAGGGGCGAGGTTGGAAGGCGGCTTCTGGCGCTGGCGGCCAAAGCTGCCGGGGCTGCGAGAGGTCGTGATGCGGCGTTCCGGCGCCACGGCCGACTGGCGCGTCTGCGTCGCGAATTCCTGCCGTGCGATGGCGGAGCTGGTTCCGGCCGAGGCCGACCCGGTGGTGCTGAAGCCCTGCCCGTGAGGGCTCAGCTGCGGGTGGTGAGGCGCTCGACCTTCACCACGCGGCGCATGAAGACGAGCATCCCATAGGCGGCAAAGCCCGAAAACAGCACCATCAGCACATAGGCGACGACGTGGCCGAGCTCGAACATGCCGGCAAGCGCCCAGCCCGAAGCGAGGGCCACGCCGAAGAGCTCGACCCCGATCAGAATCGCCAACGAGATCACCAGGATCATGTTGCGCCAGTTGGTACGCCCTGCGGCCATGCTTCCATTCCTCGGACCCATGCGAAGACCGCCTAGCCTAGGCGGCGCCGGCATGCAACAAAATCGCGCCCGATCGGCAAATGGTCACCGCTACCCCGAATGAAAAGAGCCTGATGCCTGACTCTCCCGTCTTCGCCAGCGCGGCGGTCGCCGCTCCCCACCATCTCGCTTCGCAGGCTGGCAGGGCGATCCTTGCCGAAGGCGGCAACGCCATCGAGGCCATGGTCGCCATGGCGGCGACCATTTCGGTGGTCTACCCGCATATGAACGCCATCGGCGGCGACGGCTTCTGGCTGGTGCACGAGCCCGGTGGCAAGGTCCACGCCATCGAGGCCTGCGGCGGCGCCGGATCGCTCGCGACGATCGAGCGCTACCGCGAGAAGGGCTACGACATCTTGCCCTCCCGTGGCGCCGATGCGGCGATCACGGTCGCCGGCGCGATCGGCGGCTGGCAGGCGGCGCTCGCGCTCGCGCAGAGCCTCGGCGGCCGCCTCCCGCTGAAGGACCTTCTGGCCGACGCCATCCGCCATTGCACCGAGGGCTATGACATCTCGGCGTCCGAGCTTCGCACCTGGCCGCAGGAGGTCGATGCGGTGAAGGCCGCGCCGGGCTTCAGCGATTTCTTCTGGCCGGGTGGCGAGCGCCCCAAGGCTGGCGACCGGCGCAAGCCCCGGGCGCTCGGCGCGACCTTCGAGCAACTGGCCCATGCCGGGCTCGACGATTTCTACCGCGGCGATATCGGCCGCGAGCTCGCCGACGACCTCGAGCGCCTCGGCGCGCCGATCACTCGCGCCGATCTCGAGGCCTTCCGCGCACGCGCGGTCCAGCCGCTGTCGCTGAAACTGCCGGGGCTGACCGCCTACAACTTCCCGCCGCCGACACAAGGACTGGCGGCGCTCCTGATCCTCGGCATATTCGAGAAGCTCGGCGTCGCCCGGGCCGAAGGCTTCGACCATCATCACGGGCTGGTCGAGGCAGTGAAGCGCGCGCTGGCGCTGCGCGACCAGGTGATCACCGACCCCGCCTTCATGACCACCGATCCGGCGAGCCTGCTGAGCGAGGCGGTCCTTGCCCGCGAGGCGCAGAAGATCGACCGCAAGCGCGCCGCGAGCTGGCCGTTCCGGCCCGGCGAGGGCGACACCGTCTGGATGGGCGCGATCGACGGCTCCGGCCTCGCCGTCTCCTATATCCAGTCGATCTACTGGGAATACGGCTCGGGCTGCATCCTGCCGAGAACCGGCATCAACTGGCAGAATCGCGGCCTCGCCTTCTCGCTCGACGCCAAGGCGCTGAACCCGCTGACCCCGGGCCGCAAGCCCTTCCATACGCTCAACCCGCCGCTGGCGCGCTTCGACGACGGCCGGATCATGAGCTATGGCGCGATGGGCGGCGACGGCCAGCCGCAGTTCCAGGCCCAGATCCTGTCGCGCTACCGCTTCGGCCAGAGCGTCGCCGACGCCGTCGACGCGCCGCGCTGGCTCTTCGGCCGGACCTGGGGCGCCGGCTCGATCTCGCTCAAGCTGGAAAGCCGCTTCGACCCGATGCTGCTGGCGAGGCTGACCGCCGCCGGGCACCCGGTCGAGGAATACAGCGAGGCCTATTCCGACCAGTTCGGCCATGCCGGCATGCTGGTGAAGCACCAGAAGGGTCATGTCGAGGCCACGCATGACCCGCGTTCCGACGGTGATGCCAGAGGGATCTGACAGGCCATGATCGAGGACGATCCGTTCCGCTGCTTCGTTCCCTATCCGCCGGCGCCGGTGAAGCACGCCTCCTCCGGCCCGCTCGCGGGCCTGACCCTGGCGGTCAAGGACCTGTTCGACATCAAGGGCTACCCGACCGGAGCGGGCTCACCGACCGTGCTGGCGCAGTCCGGCGTCAAGACCCGCACGGCCCCGGTGGTGAAGGCGCTGCTCGATGCCGGCGCCCGCTTCGTCGGCAAGACCCATACCGACGAGCTCGCCTTCTCGCTCAACGGCAAGAACGCGCATTTCGGCTCCCCCGTGAATCCGGCAGCGCCGGAGCGGATCACCGGAGGCTCCTCCTCCGGCTCGATGGCGGCGGTCGCCGGGCGCCTCGCCGACATCGCGCTCGGCTCCGACACCGGCGGCTCGGTGCGCGCGCCGGCGAGCTATGGCGGGCTGTTCGGCATCCGCCCCAGCCATGGCCGCCTCTCGCTGAAGCGGACCTGGCCCCTGGCCGAGAGCTTCGATACCGCCGGCTTCTTCGCCCGTGACGGCGAGACCTTCGCCCGTGTCGCCAATGTCCTGTTCGGCAAGGACCGCACGACCCTTCCGGAACGGCCGCGGCTGCTGCTTGCCGACGACCTCTTCGCCCAGGCCGTACCGGAGGCCGAGCGCATCCTGCGCAATGCGGTCCAGCGCTTCGTGCCGCTGCTCGGCCAGCCCGAAAACGTCCGGGCCGTGCGCGACATGGACGCGCTCTACTGGGCCTTTCGCTGGCTCCAGGGCCGCGAGGCCTGGACGGCCGATGGGCCGATGATCGAGCGCTTCGCCCCACCGCTCGGCCCGGGCGTCGCCGAGCGCTTCGCCTTCGGCCGCTCGGTCAGCGACGCCGAGGTCGCGCGCGGCGACACCGTCCGCCGCAACTTCCGCGCCAAGCTCGCCAAGCTGCTCGGCCAGGACGGCGTGCTGCTGCTGCCGACCGTGCCGGACATCGCGCCTTTGGTCAGCGCCGGCGAGAGCGAGCTCGATGATTTCCGCAACCGGGCCCTGCGTCTGCTCTGCCTTGCCGGGCTTTCGGGTTTCCCGCAGATTTCGATTCCGGTCGCCTATCGCGACGATGCCCCGCTCGGGCTGTCGGTGATCGGGCCCAGGGGCTCGGACAAGTCCCTGGTCGTCTTCGCGGTGAGGATCGAGCGGGCTGCCAGGATCAGGTTGGCGTGACGATCAGACGGGCATGAGGAGGAGGCGGCGATGAGCGGCCATGACCACCATCATCACCACGATCATGACCACGAGCACGACAATCATTTCACGCCGATCGAGGCGCGGGTGAAGGCCTTGGAATCGCTGCTGGTCGAAAAGGGCTATGTCGACCCGGCGGCGCTCGACGCCATCGTCGAGACCTATGAGACCAAGGTCGGCCCGCGCAACGGCGCTCGCGTCGTCGCCAAGGCATGGAGCGACGCTGCCTATGCGCAGCGCCTGAAGCAGGACGGCACCGCCGCCGTGGCCGAACTCGGCTATGGCGGGCGCGGCGGCGAGCACATCGTCGCGGTGTTCAACACGCCGGAGGAGCACAACCTCATCGTCTGCACCCTGTGCTCCTGCTATCCTTGGCCGGTGCTCGGCCTGCCGCCGGTCTGGTACAAGTCGCCGCCCTACCGCGCCAAGGCGGTGATCGACCCGCGCGGCACCCTCGCCGATTTCGGCGTCACCCTGCCCGAGGGCCAGCGCATCCGGGTCTGGGATTCGACCGCCGAGACCCGCTTCATCGTCGTGCCGCAGCGCCCGGCAGGCACCGAGGGCTGGTCCGAGGACGAACTGGCGGAGATCGTCACGCGCGATTCGATGATCGGCGTCGGCCTGCTGCAGGCGGGAGCGCGGTCATGAACGGCGGGCAGGATCTCGGCGGCCAGATGGGCTTCGGCCCGGTTCTCCCCGAGCCGAACGAACCGATCTTCCACGCCGATTGGGAAGCGCGGATGCTGGCGCTCAACGTCGCCGCCGGCGCCATGGGACACTGGACGATCGACGAGATCCGCCATGCGCGCGAGGCGATCCCGCCGGCCGACTACCTGTCCCTCACCTATTACGAGATCTGGTACGAGGGCCTGCGCACCGTGCTGCAGCGGCACGGCTTCGCGACCCCTGCCGAACTCGACAGCGGCGCCTCCGGCGGCACCGGCACCACGCCGAAGCGGGTCCTGAAAGGGACCGATGTCCCCGCAGTGCTGCGCCGCGGCTTTCCTTATGAGCGCGAAGCGGCCGCCCCGGCGCGCTTCAAGGTCGGCGACAAGGTCCGCACCATCGTCATGCACCCACAGCACCATACTCGCCTGCCGCGCTATGCCCGCGGCAAGCAGGGCGTGATCGAGCGCGTCACCGGCTGCCATGTCTTCCCGGACACCGGCGCCCATGGCGCGCCCGAGACGGCGCAATGGCTCTATACGGTCGTCTTCACCGGCCCCGAGCTCTGGGGTCGCGATGCCGATCCCAATTCCAGCGTCAGCATCGAAGCCTGGGAAAGCTATCTTGAGCCGGCCTGAGCACGATCTCGCGGCGGCGCTCGCCGCCGATACGCCGATCCCGCGCGACGCCGAGGGGCCGATCTTCGCCGAGCCCTGGCAGGCGCAGGCCTTCGCTTTGGTCGTCGCCCTGCAGAATCGCGGCATCTTCACCGCCGATGAATGGGCGCAGGCGCTCGGCGCCGAGATTCGCGAGGCGCTCGCTGCCGGCGGCTGCCGCGATGGCTCCGATTACTACGAGCGCTGGTGCGAGGCGCTCGAGCATCTGCTGATCGAGAAGGGCCTGGCGAGCCATGAGGGCGTCGACGCCCGCAGCGCCGCCTGGGAGCGGGCCGCAGAGGCGACCCCGCACGGCAAGCCGATCCTGCTGGAGAACGACCCGCAACGCTGAGGCCGACGCCGTTCTTCACCGTCGCATCGCCGTATTGCCGGCCCGGCACGAGGCCGGAGCTTCGCAGAACCGCTTCGCGCGACGAAGCGAAAACGGGAGGGACGCAGCATGAAGACGGTTCTCGCCGGCCTGACCGCCCTGGCCGCGGCGGCCCTGTCCATTCCGGCCACGAGCCCTCCGGCCCATGCCGCCGACCCGGCCCTCAGCACGCTGATCCCGAAGCTGACCCGCGGCACGCAATGGACGCAAAAGGCGGCGGTCGAGCTGCAGTTCCCGACGCACCACCCCCAGGGCATGGTCAAGATCGGCGACGCCTTCTTCATCTCCTCGGTCGAGATCACGAAGCCGACCACCCGCTATCCCACCCCGCAGGACGGCTATGACCGCGATACCGGCGAAGGCACCGGCCATCTCTTCAAGGTCGATGCGCAGGGCAAGCTGCTCGCCAGCATCACCCTCGGCGAAGGCTCGATCTATCATCCCGGCGGCATCGACTTCGACGGCAAGGACATCTGGGTCCCCGTCGCCGAATACCGGCCGAACAGCCAGTCGATCGTCTACAGGGTCGACCCGGCGACACTGAAGGCGACCGAGGTCTTCCGCTTCAAGGACCATGTCGGCGGCATCGTCCACAACACCGACGACAAGTCGCTGCACGGCGTCAGCTGGGGCTCGCGCCGCTTCTACAAATGGCCTCTCGACGGCGAGGGCAGGGTAACCAATGCGGCGACGGCGCCCGAAGCGCTGCGCGTCGCCAATCCCGCGCTCTACATCGACTATCAGGACTGCCACTATATCGGCATGAGCCGGATGCTCTGCTCGGGCCTCAACGCCTACCGGACGACGAAGGACGGCCCGGTCTTCCGCCTCGGCGGGCTCGAGATCGTCGACCTCAAGGACAACAGGCCGGTCTATCAGGTGCCGGTCGAGCTCTGGTCGCCAACCTCAGGGCTGCCGATGACGCAGAACCCGTTCTGGGTCGAGCCCACGGCCGAAGGCGTGCGCGCCTATTTCATGCCGGACGACGACAAGTCGACCCTCTTCACCTTCGAGGCGGCGGTGAAGTAGGTCTGATTTCACGCCGCCTGTTTCGTCATGGTCGGGCTTGTCCCGGCCATCCCCGTCTTCCCTCGCCACGCGCAGCGTTCAAGGCGTGGATGCTCGCCACAAGGGCGAGCATGACGGTGTGATCAGCTCCCCTGCCCGGCCGCCCAGAGGCCGAAGAGCAGCGCGGCGCCGAGCACGGCGACAAAGGCCGCCGCCAGCACTTCGAGCCCGGCGATGATGCGCGCGCCCGCGAGCGAACCGCCGCCGGCGAGACGCAGCGCCGCGAACTTGAAGAACACCGCGAGCGCCGCCAGCGCCCCGGTGGTCAGCGCGGTGCCGAGCGCCATTGCGAAGGTCGCCGCGATGCCGGCCCAGAGCAGGCCTTGCGCATTGGCGAAGACGAGGATGATCAGCGCCCCCGCGCAAGGCCGCAGCCCGGCCGCCAGCACGACGCCCGCCATCTCGCGGAAGGAGCGCAGGCGTGAGATCTCGTCCGGCTCGGGCATGTGGACATGGTCGCAGGATGCCGCGTCATGCGCCGCGCCGCCGCCGAGCGCGACGAAGCTGCCGGCCTTGCGCCAGAGCACGTAGAGCCCCACCAGCGCGACCAGCGCGAAGCTGCCCTGCTCGATCACCGAGGTGGTCGCCGCCATGGTCTTCGCCGTCGCGTTCAGCGCGAGGGTGAGGGTCCCGACCAGCCCGATCGCGACCAGCGCCTGGACGAGCGCCGCCGCGAAGCTCAAGGCGAGGCCGCGCCGCAGGCTGCGATTATCGGCGACGATATAGCCCGAGATCACTGCCTTGCCGTGGCCGGGGCCGGCGGCATGGAAGACGCCATAGCCGAAGGCGAGGCCGAGCAGCGCCGGCAGGGCGGCCGGCGACTGCGCGATCGCCTTCAGCGTCGCGGTGAGCTCGCGATAGAAGCTCGACTGCCAGGCGAGGATGACCGCGCCGAGGCCCGAGGTCGCCGGCAGCGCCTCGCGCGGCAGCGCCGTAC